>JABLXB010000001.1:900000-1136609 GCA_013178305.1 Bacillota bacterium
GAACTTGAGGCCGCCCTTGGAGTGCTTCACGTGGTGGTTCTCGGTGGAGATCGTGGGCATCCATACGAACCTGGCGCCCATATTGATCGCCAGTTCGAGTGCCTCGAGGTTGAGCCCGCCGACGGTATTGTTCAGGGCGATTCCGGAGAACGCCTTGAACTCGGGGGCTTTCGCGAAGTGCTTCTGCGCGAGTTCAGCCAGCGCCATGGTGGGGACTTGGTGGTCCTTGACGACGATCGCCCTGATGCCCGCCTGCTGCGCCTCGACGATTGCCTCGGCTACGTCGATGTCACGTGGAAGGATGGACGGCCCGAGGTGCTGGTGGAGGTCGAGTGCTCCGTTGATGAGGCTGTCGACCAGGTTCATATATGTACCCCCCGCTTTCAGCTCCGGCCCACCGTGGCCGGGTCGCCGAGGCTCTCCGCGGCCGCCACCGGCCGGCCAGCATGCAATGTGGATTGTATCGTGATACGCTCGCCCTATTAATCGTATGCGTTATTGACGTCTACTGAAATATAGATAAGCCGTAAATCGTATATTTTGGGATGCCGAAACGTATATTCTCGATCGATTGAGGAATTCCTTCCTGGGGTTCTTCTGCAAGCAAAAAACCCTGGGCAGGCCGGAGTTGACGTCCTCCCCAGGGTTTCCGAGGGGGCCAGGAATTATAGCCGTCCAGGCGGGTCGTGTAGTCTCCAGCTCGGCCCCGCCCTGGCAACCGAGTTTGATAGCGGGCGCTCGAGTATGTCTTCGATCTCGAGAGCGCAGGTTATCAACTCGTCCAGATCGACTCCCGTATGAACGCCCATGTCTTCCAGCATGTTTACCAGGTCCTCGGTGGCAACGTTGCCGCTCGCGCCGGGCGCGAACGGGCACCCGCCCGTCCCGCCAACCGCTCCGTCGAACGTCGTTATGCCGGCCCGAAGAGCTGCGTATACGTTAGCCAGAGCCGCGCCCCTTGTGTTATGGAAATGCGCTGCGAGCCTGTTCGCCGGCAACTGCCTGGTGAGCTCGTAGAACACTGTCTCGACCTGAGCGGGGTTCCCCATCCCGGTGGTGTCGCCGAGGCACACCTCCGCGGCCCCTTCATCGAACATCTGTTTGGCCATCGATACTACGGTTGACGCGGGGGTTTTCCCTTCGTACGGGCAACCGAAAGCGGTTACGATATAAGACCTCAGTGGCACGCGCGCCTCCGTCGCAAGCCTGGATACGCGTGCGAGCTCGGCCATCGAAGCCTGGCGCGACATCCTCACGTTGTGCATGTTGTGGGTTTCGCTGGCAGAGACGAAGAACCCGAGGCCGCCGGCTCCGGACGCGAGGGCTCGCTCCGCCCCGACGGTGTTCGGCACAAGCGCAAGATACTGGGTCCCCGGACGGCGCTTTATGCCCTTCATCACTTTCTCGGCATTGGCCATCTGCGGAACCGCTTTCGGATGGACGAAGGACACAACCTCAATCCGCTTCAGGCCTGCGCCGGACAGGCGCTCCACGAGGTGGACCTTTTGCTCCGCCGACAGCATCTTCTTTTCATTCTGCAGGCCATCCCGGGGACCGACTTCAACGATTGTCGCTTCCAAAGGTAACTTCATCCGCGGCCCTCCTCCTGGCGACAAGGCTCAGGCCGCGAGTCACGGCTTGCCCGTCAATTCCTGGACCATCTCCTGGGCGCGGTCCAGGCGTACCTTCCTCTCGGCAACAAGCCTCTCGACCACTTTCTCGATGAGGTCGCCCGTCGCGCCGGCCATAACTGCGATATTCCGTGCGTGAAGCTCCATGTGTCCCCTCTGCACGCCTTCCGTGGCCAGCACCTTCACGGCGGCGAGGTTCTGCGCGAGGCCCACGGCGGCTATGATCTCCCCCAGTTCGGCCGCCGACTTGACTTCGAGGATCTTCACCGCCAGCCTGGCGATGGGGTGAACTTTAGTAGCGCCGCCAATGAGCCCCACAGCCAGCGGCAATTCGATGGCGCTGCGAGGTCTCCGTTAGCGTTTTTCTCCCAGGTGGTAAGCGATGTGTACCTGCCGCTCCGCGCGGCGTAGGCGTGGGCGCCCGCCTCAATCGCCCTTGTGTCGTTGCCGGTAGCAAGTACTACCGCGGTGATGCCGTTCATTATCCCCTTGTTGTGAGTGGCTGCGCGGTACGGGTCCGCGGCCGCAAACTCGTACGCCACCACTATGCCATCCACCACGTCCGGACCGCCCAGGGCTTCCTTTGAGACAACAGTCCTGGCGCGCGCGAGCCTCCTGTCCGCCAGGTTGGAGAGGATCCGTAGGTACACGCGGCCGCCGGTGATTCTCTCTATCAACGGGGCCACGGCCTCGGCCATGGTGTTGACCGCGTTGGCGCCCATAGCATCGCGGGTATCCACAATGAGGTGGGTGACCACCATCGGCCCGACCCTCGAATGGACGATGTGCACCTCGATGTCCTTGGCCCCGCCTCCAACTTCGGCCAGCATTGGGTCCTGCTTATTGCAGAGTTCGAGAATCTCCGCCTTGTGCTCGAAAAGACGCATCCTTGCGGCGCCCGGGTCGGCTACGTTCACCGCCTGCACCTGAGCCCTCATCACCGGCCCGGTGCTGGACGTGAAGAACCCACCCTTATCCCGCGCGAGCCTGGCGGCGTTCGAGCATGCAGCCACTACCGACGGCTCCTCCACCGCCATGGGAACCAGGCAGTCCTTCCCGTTTATCAGGAAGTTGACCGCCACACCCAGCGGGATCTGGATCGTGCCGATCGCGTTCTCGATCATGTGGTCGGCCTGGTCCATGCTAAGCGCGCCGGTGTTGTCAAGCAGCGCAATCTCCTGATCCGTGAGCCCGGCGAAGTCCTTCACGAAACCGCGGCGCTCCGCTACCGGCATTTTATAGAAGCCCGAAACCTTGCTCGTCTTCTCCATCGTGAACCTCCCCTCCCCGATATATCGCCTGCCTGCCGGTCCGCCCAGCGGGGCGAACCGGCGGCCCGGCGAGTCACCGACGACCGGCGAATCACTTGCCCATCAGGCTCAGGATCTGCGGCACAATCCAGCCCGAAGCGTAGTAGGCCATGAACTGCACACCGGTGTGGATGTCGAAGTGGTTGTGCAGGATGCCGCCAAACAACGAGATCGTCAGCGCGAGCACCACTCCGACAATCCCGGCCTCGTAGAAGGCAAGCATCACGATAAGCCCGATGAACGATCCGATCAGCGCCTCGTGGCTTACCTTCCTGAACAGCCACTCCGTGCCTTTTCTCGCGTAGTTGATCGCGACGGGGTAGGCGATCAGCGCCCCGCCGATGACACCGATGTAAGCGTACAGCAGGAACTGCCCCGGCGAGAGCATGTTGTGCAGGTTGTTTACCGGCTGAACCGTGAACCGCGGGGGCGCGTTGAAAAGCGGCGCGGCGGGGCCAAGACCCATGGGGCTGAGCGGCAGGCCGAACGCCAGGAGCGGTATGATGGTCTCGCCTATGTACGTGGCGTTCGTCACCGCGTCCATCACGGCTACGGCACTCGTGCACTTGTGGTACAGCTCCTTACACCGCGATCCCACGAGCTCGCCGAGGAGAACCGTCATGCCGGCGGGCGAGAAAGTGAACGTGCACGCGCTTACAGCGCTCGTGATGGTCACCCACAGCCGCTGGAACGGGGTCAGGATCTTGAACGGGTTTGGGAACATCTTCGAGTAGCCGCCGATGTCGGGCGCGAGCCAAACCTCGTTGACGTTCTCCCTCATCTGCCTCTTCCGGATACGCGGTATGAGCACGCTGAACACCTCGGCGACCATGGGGCCGACCGTGATCCCCATGAATATCGAGATGAACAGCGTCTTACCTACAGCCTGCGTCGCAACCCTCTGCAGCCCCTGTATGAGAAACGAGAACGGCACAAGGGCGATCACGGCCGCCCATTTTGCTTTCGACATGTAGGCTAGCAGCACCGCGCCGAGGGTGAACAGAAGGCCCGAGTACGCCGATACCTGCTTACCGAACGGGGCCAGCACCATGGCCAGCGCGACAGCCACCGCCACGGCTACCAGGCTCCCGATCAGCGAGCCCGCGGCCATCTTCTTCATGCCGACGTGTGGTGCGCCCACCCGCTTCAGCACCGAGCAGTACAGTACCATAGGAACCGCCATCGTGCTGCCCGGCAGTGCAGCCATTGCTGTAGGGATGGTATGCGATATCTGCATCGCGGTGGAGATCCCGATAAACCAGGCGAACAGCACGGACGGCGGAAGGCCGAGAAGAACCAGGATCAGTGTAAGGGGCGCCATCGTTGCCGTCTCGTCCGTTCCGGGGATGATGCCGATTATCGTGAACAGGATACCGCCCAACACTGCTACCCCAAACGCGAACAGCATCTCGCCCAGCATTTACTGCGTCCCCCCTTTTCCGCCGGCTTTCGAGAGCGTCTCGAACAGCCCGAGTTCCCTGAGTTCGTCACGCGCCGCGGCCTCAACGCTCTCAACCGCGGCTGCTTCCTCTTCCGGTCTCATGCCGAGTGTCGCCAGGGCCTCGGCCACGTCCACCTGCTCCGCCTTTTCCACCAGCACGCGCTTCGGCCGGTACAGTGTCGCCGCGATCACGCCGCTGGCGACGCAGCCGGTAACCCCCACCATCAGCGCGTATCCCTTGACGAGTGCCTCCGACAGGCCCTTCTGCGCCGAGAAAACCTGTAACCCTACCAGATAACCACCCAGAGTAAGCACGATTCCGATGACAGTCGATGACGCCAGGTGAACCAGATCAACGGTGTCTCCCCATACCTCCGCGTACGGCATTCTCTTAACCTGACCTGACATCCGGGTTCCCCCTTTCCGATTGGGTTTGGGCCATCCTGAAGCGCGCGACACGGGTCCGGTGAGGCCACATTGCAGGGAGTGACCCCGGAGAAACGCAGAAGCAAGCGGCATGCCAGTGGGTGGGGATAACATAAGCCCTGCTCGTCAAGCGTTTGGCGGCGGCGCCAGCGCCTGGAGAAACCGCATGGGTGTATACATAAGTATACACCCGTCATTGCCGTGCCAGCGTAGCACCATGTAAGGTCATGTTTACTATGTATATATTGGTGTCTCCCGAGTATACAACAGGGCCGGCGGACCCGGCCGGCTCCCGGCAGGCTACTTCAGGGCCTTCGGGCCCCTGAACTGGCCGGGCTCCAGCCCGAACTTCGACATCTTCTTGTAGAAGGTCCGCCGGCTCACACCCAGGTACTGCATGGCGGCGGATACGTTCCCATTGGCCTGCTCGAGCGCTTCCCTGACGGCGGTTTCCTCTATCTCCGAAACCAGGGCCTTCAACGCCTTGCCGCGGGTAACCGGCCTGGCGGCGGCTGCCTCGTCGCGGCCCGCGCGGCCGTCCCGGCGCTCCTCACCCTGCCCACCGGTGTGCCGCGGTCCCATCATATACGCAGGGAGGTGTGACTCCAGGAGGGTATCTCCCTCGCAGATCAACACCGCGTGCTCGATGGTGTTGCGGAGTTCTCTTACGTTCCCCGGCCAGCAATATTGCACTAGCCGGTTGACCACTTCCCGCGATAACCGAAGCCCCTTCGAATACACGTGGTTGAACTCTTCAACGAAAGCGGTGGCGAGGGCCGGTATGTCATCGGGCCGCTCGCGCAACGGGGGGATGATGACCGGCACCACGCACAGGCGATAGTAGAGGTCTTCCCGGAATTTGCCCTGTTTGACCATGGCATCGAGATCCCTGTTAGTCGCGGCGAGAATCCTGGCGTCCACCTTGAGCGTGGTCGTGCCGCCGACCCGTTCGAACTCCCGCGCCTCGAGCACGCGCAACACCTTGGCCTGCATGGACAGGCTCATCTCGCCGATCTCGTCGAAGAAAATGGTGCCGCCCGACGCGATCTCGATCTTGCCCGGCTTGCCACCCTTCCTCGCCCCCGTGAAAGCACCCTCCTCGTAGCCGAATAACTCGCTTTCGAGAAGGGTCTCTGGAATCGCGGTGCAGTCGATCCTGATGAGGGGCTTCGAGGCCCTGGTGCTCGACAGGTGAATCGCCCTTGCCACCAGCTCCTTTCCCACCCCGTTCTCCCCGATGATAAGCACGGTGGCGTTCGTAGGCGCCACCCTCGATGCAAGGCTGAGGGCCTGCCGGAGCTTACCGTTGCTCCCGATGATACTCTTGAACGGGTCCGGCAACGCGACGTTCCGGTTGAGTTCATCCCGGAGGTGATCGGCCAGCATCCTGGCCTCACGTAGCTTCCGCGTGAGCTCAAGCACCTCGGTGACGTCCCTGAACACCGACACGGCGCCTATGACCTTGCCGCCGGCGAGTATTGGTTCGATGTTGACTACAACCGTCTTCTTCAGCGTCTTTACGAAGGCTTCTTCTTCCCTCACAGGGACGCCGTCTACCACGACGCGGTTGATTTTGGCCTCCGGCTCAATCTCGGCCATGCGCTTGCCGAGGATGCGCTTGACCGGCACCCTGAGTATCCGCGTGTAAGCCGGGTTAGCGTAAACGATGCGGGTGTCGCGATCTATGACTACGACACCCTCGTGAATGGAGTCCAGCACCCGGACGAGGCCGGCGGAGTGAGGGTATTCCAGCAGCCCGTTTCCCACCACTCTACCCTCCGGTGCCCTGCCTTCCGGCCCTTCGAGTGGAGTCGTCCCGGCCATGTCTCACCGCCTCCGTCTTCCTGCGCCTGACCCGCCGGGCGCACCAGGAAAATGGAGGGTGACGGAGAATCACCCTCCATGCCGTCCCGCCGTACGCCCACCCTGGCCGCCGCCGTTACTCCTGCGGCAGTGCCTCGTTTATCGCCGAGAAGATGCGGCGCGCCGCGAGCCTTGTCTCCTGCGACAGGTCCTCGATGGTCTCCATCTTGGACAACGATGCGCGCAACGCCTTCGCCACGGCCACCTTGTCGAACTTGATGCCGTACTGCGCCAGCGCCCGCTCGACCCTGACCGCGAGCTGGCCGCCCGCCGGTAGGGACAACTCCTCGCAGCCGGCCGCGTTGAGCTGTTTGATGTACACCTCGCGGACCTTCCGCACGTAGAACTCCTCGCGGAATATGTCCTCGATCGAGAAGCCGGTCTCCCCGTATCCCATGCAGTCCGCCAGGCTGAGCACCTCCGCGTGCTTCGACGGGTAGCGGCTGAGCCACTTCTTCGCCAAAACCTTCTTGAAGCCGTCGCCGCCGTCGTCCGAGTCGAACATCACCACGACGTCCAGGTCGTGGTCGACCATGAACGTCGCGACGTACGCCGCCTCGGCCGCGCCACCCGACGGGACGACGAACAGGTCGCCCGGCAGGCCGATCTCGCCGGACCGCTGCATCAGCCTCGACAACTCGGTGAGTATCCAGTAATCGTCCACGCCCTCGACGACCAGGTTCCGCTGCGTCACCAGGTAGCTCGGGCTCGACGCCACGGCCAGGGCCGATTGCAGCACGAACTTCGCCTCGGCCTGGCTCTTCATCAGGTCGTCCGTCACGATCGTGCCGTTCGGCGACTCGCTGAGGACGCGGATGCGGTCCGGCCTCTCGAGGTCGACCATGAACGGCAGGTGGCTCGTATAGACGATAGTGTTGTCCCCTGAGTACTCACGCAGCCGCTTGAGCAGGTCCTTCTGCGCGTCCGGGTGCAGGTGGAGCCCCGGCTCGTCCAGGAGCACCACGCAGTTCTGGAACGTCCCCTTGCTCGCGTGCATGAACATCAGGTCGAAGGAGAAGAACCACTGGAAGCCCCTCGACCGCTCCTCCAGCAGGATGAGCGAGGGGTCGTACTCGTCCTTCACGAAGGTGTAGAACTTCTGGCCGTCCGCGCGGAGCTGCACCTGGTACCTGCGCTGCTTGTGCTCCGACAGGTACTGCGTCAGCACCACCGACGCGTCGTCCAGGTCGAACTGCCGCTGCTCGCGCTCGCCCAGGTCGCCTTTCCTGACCTCATCGTCGAGGTCGAGCCCGGCAAGGTCCATGATCGTGAGCAGCGTCCTGTCTTCCTGCGACAACTCGCCGCGGTCCTTGCGCTGCTTGACCTGGTCGAGCTGGGCGCTTCCGGTGAACGTCTGGTAGTCCGACATGTACACGAACGCCGGCATGTGCTTGAGTATGTACTCGCGTGCCTTCTCCAGCATGGAGGGCGTGGCCGTGATCTTCTCGGTGATCTGTTCCAGCGCCACCTGGTACGCCTCGATGAATTCCTGCTCGTGCGGGAACCTCGGCTGTTGCGCTACGTACGGCGCTTCGCCAGCCTCAGCGTCAGCCGACGCGGCAGCCTGAGCATCAGCCTCGCTCGCCGGCTGCAGGGTTACGTCCTTCGAGCGGCCTTTCCCTTTTGAGGCGCCGGAGTCGGCGGCCTGGCTGCCGGTAGCGCCGGCGACCGTGACTACGCTGGGTCCCGCCGTCACGATGGGCAGCGTCACGAACGTCACCTTGCCGAGCAGCGCCTGGATATGGTCGCCCCGGACAGCCGCCAGGTTAGTGAACCGGCCTTCCATGATGAGGCGCCTGGTCTCATTGAGGCATTCTTGCGCGGTTTCGGAGAACGCGGAGCCGGCCACGTCGGGGATGTCCGGCAGGAGCGAGAGGAGCGGGTCGATGTCGCTGAGCTGCAGTCTGTCGGGGAACAGCTCCGGCGGGAACAGGATCTCCAGCTGGCCCGAGTAGTCGCGCCTGACCTCCACGATGCTCGGGATGACCTCCTGGCCTGAGAACGATTTGAGCTCCTGGACCTCCTCGGGGCTCAACTCGAACCGCGCGCTGCAGACGACCTGCCCTTCGTCGCGGTCCTTCCTGTACCGCCTGGGCCATTCCCTGTCGATGGAGTACGGCTCCGGCACCGCGGGATTCAGCTTGTGCAGCGCCTTGAGCATCGCGGTCTTGCCCGACTCGTTCTTCCCGACGAGCACCGTCAGTGGCGAAACATCTATCCACCCGGAATCGAGAACGCACCTGAACATCTGAACTCGGAAGCCTACAAGTCTCATGTTCAACCCCCTACACCCAGGACTGTGTGTCGAATGCCGTTGTGGTGGGTTATTCCATGTAGGAAGATACTACGCAGGTTGGCAAAATCCTGGATTCAATACGACCGATAAGGACTTACGATAAGTCGAAGAAGGCGGCTCTCGGCCTATTGCCTCGGATAGGCCGACTGCAGACGACCATTCGAATGTGGCTACTTCACCCCCACCGCATTCGGCAGCCACAGCGACACGCTCGGGATGTACGTAACGATCACCAATGCCACGAGGGACGCAATCAAGAACGGGACTATCGACGCGGATATCCGTTTCAGCGAGACCTTCGAAATCCCGCAGGCGACGTACAGGTTCATCCCGACGGGCGGTGTGACGAGACCAATAGCCAGGTTCACGGTCATTATCACCCCGAAAGCCACCGGGTCGATTCCAAGCCTGAGGGCAACCGGGAGAAGAATGGGAGTGAAAACGTAGAAAGCCGATATGGCGTCTATAAAGCAGCCGGCGATAAGCAATATGATGTTAACGATGAGGAGATACACAACGGGGCTGGAGGTGAACGAAAGAAGGCTCTCGCTTATTCTCGTCGTTATCCCCTCGACCGTAACTACCCAGGTGAACGCGCTGGCGGACGCGGCCACCAGCATGCACACCGCGGTACTCGAGCCCGCGTCGATGAGGGTCTCCCACAGGGTGTTCCACGTGATCTCCTTGTAGACGAAGATCCCGACCATAAGCCCCCAGACCACTGCCACGGCCGCGGCCTCCGTCGGTGTGAATATGCCGCCGTATATGCCCCCGAGGATTATTACGGGCGCCATGAGACCCCAGAACGCGTCGATAAACGCGGACCACGTTTCGCGCAGGCTCGCGCGTGCGACCCCTCGGTAATTGTGCCTGATTGCCACCCACAGGCTGGCAACCATGAGCGACATGCCGACGATGATCCCGGGCACCACGCCGGCTATGAACAGACGGGCAACTGACTGCTCGGCGATTACACCGTACAACACGAACGGGATGCTCGGCGGGATGATGACGCCGATTCCTCCTGCTGTAGCCATCAGTGCTGCCGCCATGCCGGGGTCGTAGCCGTTCTCGATCATCGCCGGCATGAGCACCACGCCCAGAGCCGCCACGGTGGCGGGCCCGGACCCCGAAATCGCTGCGAAGAACATGCACGTCAGGACGCCGACGATGGCAAGCCCGCCGGGCAGGTGGCCGACGAGGCAATTGGCGAGCCGGATCAGCCGCTTCGATATGCCGGCCTTCTCCATGATCACTCCCGTCATGATGAACAGGGGGACGGCCAGCAACGTGAACTTGGCCACAGCAGAGGAGAAAATCATCGGGAAGACCGACAGCGGGGCCCCCCTGAGGATCATCATTACCACGCTGGCAACACCCAGCGAAACGGCGATGGGGACGTTCAGGAACAACAGTCCACCGAATATGGCGAAGAGCAATACCGCCCCGCTCACTTCGCCGCCCCCTTCCGCCATTCGCGAACGCCGAACTCAATGAACCGGATTGTGAGAATCGCGCAGCCCACCGGCACCGACAGGCTCAGCGTCCATTCGGGGATTCCCAGGCCCGGCGAGATCTGCCCCATCTTCATCTGTGACTTGATCATCTCTACGCCGTACCGGCCGAGTAGCGCGTACAGCCCGGCGGCCAGGATGGTGGCGAGGGCGATCGCGAGACGTTGACCTCCCCGGGGGAGAAGGTCCGTGACCACGCTGAGGCCGAGGTGCGCGCCGCGTCGGGCGGCGATGGCCGAGCCGAAGAGGGAAACCCAGATGAGCAGGTTCACCGCGAGTTCCTCGGAGAAGGCTATGGACATGTTGAACACGTAACGCGAGATCACGTTCGAGAAGGTGATCGCCACGATGACCAGCAGCGAGACGGCCACCACGTATTCTTCCAGGTTGGCTGCGAACCTGCCCAGCTTGCTTTTCGCCACGCGATCTCCTCCCGTTACGCCGGCCCGGCCGCCGCGGGCCGGGCCCACGTGGTCGCATCTGCCTTACGCTACTGCTTAGCCTTGAAAGCCTCTATGAGCTCTTTGCCGATCGCTTTCTCGATTTCCGCATACACCGGTTCGGCGGCCTTCTGGAATTCCGCCAGGGCCTCCGGGGTCGGGTAAATCACCTGCACACCTTTGTCCTGCATCCTCTTGAGGTAGGTCTTGTCCTCTTCGCGAGTAGTAGCTATCTGCCACGCCATGGCGTCCTTCGCGGCGTCCGCCAGTATCTTCTGCGTGCCCTGATCGAGGCTGTCCCACAACTTCTTGTTGACCGTGAGCACGATCGGGTCATACGAGTAGTTCCACATCGTGATGTATTTCTGCACTTCGTAGAACTTCAGGGAGTCGATTATCCCGAGCGGGTTTTCCTGGCCGTCGATGGTACCTTGCTGCAGCGCGGTGAACACCTCTGCACCGTTCATAACCGTGGGGTCGGCACCGAAGGCCTTGAACACCGAGATGAGCATGTTTATCGTCGGGATCCGGATCTTCAAGCCCTTCAGGTCCGCGACTTTAGCGACCGCTTTCTTACTGGTGGTCAGCTGCCTGAAGCCGTTCTCCCCCCAGGCCAGGAAATGTACGCCCTTGGCCTCTAGCGCCTGCTTCAGCATCTCGCCGGCCTTGCCGTTGAGCGCCTTTTCCACCTCGCTGGTGTTCTTGAACATGAACGGGAGACTGACGGCGCTGACCTTGGGTTCCACCACGGACCAGATCATGCTGGAGTGGATGTCGAACTCCGTCGCGCCGCTTTGAACCATCTCGATCCCTTTGGGCTGATTGCCTCCTGACAGCTGCTCGTTCGAGTAGACTGTGATAACGAGGTTACCGCTGGAACGCTCCTTTACCAGGTCCGCGAACTTCCTGGCGCCTCGCGTCCAGGTGCTCGGGTCCGGTGTGCTGACGTTCATCTTCCAGTTGTACTTGGCCGCCGGCTTAGCCTGATCGGCGGCCGGGGCAGGCTTCTGTTCGGCCGGCTTTTGTTCCGCCGGCTTCTGCTCGGCTGGTTTCGAGCCACAGCCGGCAAGAGCCACGGTGAGGCACATGGACACAACCAGCAAGACTGCGACCACTCGTCTGGACATTGATGACCCCTCCCTGGAATTCTGGTTCGTGTCGCGGGAAATGCATCACATATTACAACCAACAACCGCTCTGCTCCTGCAACGAATTTAAAATCGCTTAACGAATCTTACCGGGTTTCAGCCGCATTAATTCGCGCGGCTAGGGACCGGTTTTGAGAGCTAGGAGATGGAGGATAAACACGCGCGAGCGTGAATACCTACAACCCAACGAGGTGAGAAACGGTGCCGATCAACATGCTGGATTTGACGGGAAAGACCGCCGTCGTCACCGGTGCCGCGCGGGGTATCGGAAGAAGTGTTTGCCTCGCGCTGGGCGAGGCGAGGGCTAATGTGTGCCCGGCTGATTTGTCCGAGCGCGAGGTTGCCCTCGTGGCGGAGGAAGTGGGGGGCCGGTGTGGCGTCGGGGCAGTGCCTCTCGAAATGGACGTGTCATCGGTAGGCAGCGTGACCCGAGGTCTTGAGAAGGCCGCCGGCCTGACCGGTTCAATTGACATGCTCGTAAACAGCGCGGGGGTCATTTCCACCGTCCCCTTCCCCGATCTCGACGAAGCCGAATGGAACAGGGTGTTGTCGATAAATCTCACCGGCGTCTTTCACTGTTGCCGGCTGGTTTTGCCGTACATGAGACGGTCAGGCTCCGGGGCAATCGTGAACATTGCCTCGCTGGCGGGGAAAATGGGCGGCGGCGGTTTCGGAACCGCTGCTTACGCCACTAGTAAGGGTGGTGTCATCACCCTCACGCGGAGTCTGGCCCGAGAAGCGGCCCGGTGGGGGATCAGGGTGAACGCGGTGGCGCCCGGGATGGTCGAAACGGACATGGTCAAGTCGTTCGGCGGTAAAGCAAGGGTCATCGAACAGACTCCGCTCGGGAGGCTCGGCCATCCGGACGAGATTGCGGCGGCCGTGCTGTTCCTCGCCAGCCCGATGTCGAGCTACATTACCGGAGAGGTGCTAAATGTGGATGGTGGCATTCGTATGGACTAGCGGCACGCGGCGACGCGTGAGGATCGAATGGGGGTGCGCCGGGTGACGGCTTCGGCAACGAATGTACCAGGGAATGTACTGGGGGATGTATCGAAGGAGACTGCCCTCCAGCTGTATCGCGGGATGCTGGCTGTCCGAATGTTCGAGGAGCGGATGATCGAGCTCTCCACGCAGGGGAAAGTCGGCGGAAATCTCCACCTGGATACCGGCCAGGAGGCCATCGCCGTGGGTGTGTGCCACGCCCTGGCTCCGTCGGACCTTGTCGTGGGAACGCACAGGTCGCTCGCCCACGCGATCGCGAAAGGGGCGGACCTGCGAAAGCTCGCCGCCGAGATGCTCGGGAAGGCCACAGGATACTGCAAAGGACGCGGCGGCAAAATGCATTTGACCTGCCCCGAGGTGGGCTTCGTCACCGCGAACGGTATCGTCGGGGCGGGACTCGGGATCGCCGCCGGCGTGGCTCTGCGGCAGAAGATGACCGGCTCCGGGCCTGCCGTAGTGAGCTTCTTCGGTGATGGCGCGGTGAACCACGCGTATTTCCACGAGACCGCCAATCTCGCGTCCCTGTGGAACCTGCCCCTTTTGATGATCTGCGAAAACAACGGTTACGCCGTCTCGGTGAGGGCGGACCGCGCGATGGCGGGGCCCGGGGTCGTAGCCCGGGCGGCCGCCTACGGGATCGAAGGGGAGTCCGTGGACGGAAACGACGTGATGCAAGTGAGCGCCGCGGCGAAGCGTGCGCTGGGCGCGGTCCATGCCGGGAATGGGCCTCGCCTGATCGAATGCCGAACAATCAGGGTGCACGGCCACCACGAGGGCGACCAGCAACACTACAGGCCGCGCGAGGAAATCGAAGAGGCGGTGAAGCGCGACCCCATCGACAGGATGCGGGGCTTCCTTGTGGGCCAGGGGTGGTTGACGGTTCAGGAGGAAACCGCGCTGCAGCGCGAGCTGGCTTCGGAAATCGATGATGCGGTGGCATTCGCGGAGCAAAGCCCGTCACCGGCCGTCAGCGAGCTCCATCAGCATGTCTACGGTGAGGAACGCGCGGGAGGTAGCAGGCCATGAGGAAGATCAGCTACGCGCAGGCGCTGAACGAGGCGTTGCGGGAGGAAATGGACAGGGACCCCGCTGTTTTCCTGATGGGAGAGGACGTCGGAGCGTTCGGAAACGTCTTCTTCGTGGCGAAAGGGCTTCTGGACAAGTACGGCCCCGACCGCGTGAGGGACACGCCGATATCGGAGCAGGCCATCGTCGCAACGGGGTTGGGAGCGGCACTCGCCGGCGCCAGGCCCGTGGTGGAGATCATGTTCATCGACTTCGCCACGATGGCCATGGACCCCATCGTGAATCAGGCGGCGAAGATGAGATACCACTCGGGCGGCACGCTGAAGGCGCCCATGGTCATTCGCACACAGGGCGGCGTGGGGCGCGGTAACGGAAGCCAGCATTCGCAAAGCCTCGAGGCCTGGTTCATGCACATCCCCGGCCTGAAGGTGGTTATGCCATCTACGCCCTACGATGCCAAAGGGCTTCTCAAGTCCGCCATACGGGACGACGACCCCGTCGTTTTCATAGAGCACAAGCGGCTGTATGGAACGTGGGGCGAGGTCCCCGAAGAGGAGTACACGGTGCCCATCGGAGAAGCGGCTGTACGGCGACAGGGCGGCGACGTGACGATAATCGCCGCATCGCGCCAGGCACTGCTGGCCGAGGATGCTGCCCGGATCCTCGAGTCCGAAGGGATCCACGCCGAGGTGATCGACCTCAGGTCCATTTCGCCGCTTGACAGGGAGACGATCGGCCGGTCCGTGAGGAAGACCGGTAGGACGGTTATAGTCCACGAAGCGTGTAAGACCGGAGGTATCGGAGCAGAACTCACGGCCGTTGTCCTGGAGGAAGCGTTCTACTACCTCGACGCCCCGGTAATCCGTGTGACCGGGGAAGACGTGCCAATACCGTTCAACGCCGACCTCGAAGCGGCGGCTATTCCGTCGGTTGATAAGATCGTAAGCGGCGTCAAATCCATACTCCAGTCATAATTGTGGGGGCGACCCGCAACCAGTCGAGGACAGCCAGTTACTCGCTGGGGTCAGCAGGAATTCCTCGAGAGGAATGCCTTGCCCGCCAATCAGAAGGCACCGGTGGGAACCGAAGGCCTCGGTGAACGCTTGCAGGCCGGGCAAGGAGTCCTTACGGCGGCCGCTGGTTACCTCCAGGGCAACCACTTCACGCCCGCGACATACAATGTAGTCTACCTCCCTGCCGTGTTCCCGCCAGTAGTGGACCTCCGCACCCGTACCAGCCAACCCATTGACGAGGTGGGCGCCCACAGCCGTTTCCACCAACCGGCCCCAGAAGTTATGGTCCATCCGTGCAGCCTCAAGTGAATGCCCCGAGGCAGCGGTCATGAGCGCGGTATTGAGGACCAGGAGTTTCGGACTCGAAGCGCGTCGCCGGACGCGACCACCCGCATATTTCTGAAGGCCGGTGAGCATCCCGGCGCCAGCCAAAAGCCTCTCGTATCTCGCCGTATGACCAGTGCGAAACCCTGTTCAACTCGAAACGGCCGGTAAGGCTGTCGCTGAGCCCACGACTTACCAGGAACGGTGAGGAGCCCAGCAGCATCACCTTCAGCCGCACTCCCGAGGCGGTATCCTCGTCCCACAACCGCTTGACCACCTCGGACCAGCCGGTGAGCTTGTGGATCTCATCCAGGACGAGCAGTGCGCCCTGTTCCCCAGCGTCACGAGCCCGGAAGTGCCCGAACTCCCATTGCGCCTGGAGCCAGCTGCTATCGCGCAGGGCCGGCTGGAGATTCGCCAATACGCCTTGCCGCCGCCGTTCGAAGGCTGCCGGGCAGCTCGGTCAGGAACCTGCGGAGGAGCCTGATGGCGCTGGGAAGGCCCGGCGTCCAGTCGTCGAGCCCGACGATGGACAGGACCCGCAATGGGGAATCCGATCTCCGGGAGGATTTCGCCAGCGACCTGGGCCGACCGCTCGGCGTGATCAACCCCCGGTGCCCTGTATGGCTCGAACGCTCCTATTATCGTGCAGGAACGCGGCCGCGAACAGGACGTCCGCGTCTACGCTCATGTCCTCGCCGGCCGCAACGTCGAGTGCGACGTCGTATACCCGCCCGGAGTGCGCCGGGCCCCAGGCGGGGTGCTGGAACTTTCCGGTGAGCTCGAGTATCCGCTGTTTCCAGTCCATGTGTTTCGAATTGGCCGCCGGGAGTTGGGGTTCCTGCCGAATTGGGGAAACCAACCCGGGCAGATGGACACCGCCGCGCCGATCAGATATGATACATATGCTGTTTTCGCCCACGGCTCGCGCATTTTCCCATGGCGGAGCCGCTTCCTTTTGCGGCGGGTCCGGGTGAGTCCGGGCGGGTTCCGGCGGGGGTAGTCAAGCACGACAAGGATGGACCAGGGGCGAGGCGCCAGCATATGTCGAACACCGAAAGCCATCTGAAAAACACGATAGCCGCCATGCTGGCCATACTCAAGACCCCCCGGATCGCCCTGGTCCGGCCCTCAGTCAACCTGTTCCTGATGCGGTACATGGGCAAGTTCCGGTTGAAGAGGGTGGGCGGCAATCTCATACTGCATTCCCACCTGCCGCCGGTGAATAGCAAGGCCTTTGCACGGTTCGTCAACGAGCAACTCGTAGGCAGGTCGGCCGGCCCCTCCCACGCGCAGATTGGGCTGACCAGCGCCTGCCCGCAGCACTGCGGCTGCTGCTACAGCAGGCGCCGCGCCGGCCAGCCGGTGGACACGGAAACAATAATCAAAGCCATCCGAGACCTGAAGCGCCTGGGTGTCTTCTGGCTGGGGTTCACCGGCGGCGAGCCGCTGCTGAACAGGGACATCGTGCGGATTACCGGGAGTGCCGGCGATGATTGCGCCATCAAGCTGTTCACCACCGGCTGCGGCCTGACCAGGGAACTGGCCGCCGGCCTGCAGCGGGCCGGGTTGTACTCCGTGTCCGTCAGCCTGGATCACCCGGAGGAAGCGGTGCACGATCAGGGGCGGGGCTACCCGGGCGCCTACCGGGCCGCCCGGCGGGCCATAGACACCTTCCTGGACCTGGGCACGGTGCATGTCGCCGTCTCGACGGTGCTGACCAGGGAAATGATCAACAGCAGCCAGGCGGAGGATTTCCTCGGGTTCCTGGAGGGCCTCGGCATCCACGAAGCCTGGCTGAGCGAGGTCAAGCCCTCGGTCCCAGCCTGCTGGAACAGGGAAGCGGTAATCACCGAGGCGGAACGCCTGAAGCTGGTTGACTTGCAGGACCGCCACAACCAAAAGGGGAAAATGACTGTCAACTACCTGGGCCACTTCGAGGGCAGGGAGCACTTCGGCTGCAACGCCGGAAGCAAGATGGTCTACGTCGATGCCTCGGGCGAGGTCGGCCCCTGCGTGTTTACCCCGATGACCTTCGGCAACTTGCGGGAACGGCCGTTGGCCGAGATCGTCCGGGAGATGCGCAAGCGCTTCCCATCGGGGGATAGTTGTTTCATCAACGATAATTACGAACTGCTGAAGCGGCATCACCGCGGACGGATGCCGCTGGGCCGCGAGGAAACGCTGGCCATCCTGAAGGAAGCCCGCTTCGGGCCTCCCGCCGGGTTCTTTCAACTACACGGCAAGGGGGACCGGGGGAGGCGGGCGAGATGATGAGGTACTACCGGCCCATAAGCCTTACCGGGGCGCTGGCTTTTGTCGCTGTTGGAGCGCTATTCCTGATCAGGCCGGACCAGGCAATCGCCTTCTTCAACCGCCAGGCCGGCCATGTTGGGATGCCGGGCCTGCCGCTCGCGGATCTGCGACTGACAGAGCTGCCGCTTTCGGGCCTGAACTTCTACGTCGTGCTTGCCGTGGCGTACATGTACCTGGTGGCCTTACTGGCGCTGGCGATGTTCCTCCATCCCGGGCAGAGGTTATACCCGCTGCTACTGGCGCATGGCAAACTGGCCTCCGCCGCACTGTCTTTTTACGTCTTTTTCTCCCAGCTGCGCGCCCTGATCTTCCTGGTCAACGGCGTGGTTGACGGGCTGATCGGCCTGGTCGCCTTGTACTTCTATTTCGGATTGAGGTCCGAGTCGAGGAAGGCTGGATCCGGGTCATGAACTGGCGGTTGGCGCTCCTGCGGCTATACTTGCCCGCCGCCATTAAGCGTGACAAACTGCGGGAACTGGTCTCCCTCACCGCCGACGCTTTCGGGTGCGCTGCCCCGGGCATGGAGGGGCTCAGCTATCGGGATTGCCTGCGCCGGTATGCCCTTTTCACCAGGGAGCAGGCGGAAAAGGCCCTGGAACGGGGGTCCGGCCTTCCGGAGATCCGGGACCGGCTCTACCGCAACGCCCACCGGTTTGGACAGGGAATAAGACAACAACTCGGCATCGCAGGGCCGGGAGAAGCGGTTGCGGCGATGCGATCCCTCTACCGGGCGATAGGGATAGATTTCGCGGGTGAATTGCCGGGGGGGTTGCCGGGCGAGGTGGTCATCGGCAGGTGCTTCTTCAGCCGTTTCTACTCCGAGGGGGTCTGCCGGTTGATCTCCGCCCTGGACTCCGGGGTCGCAGCCGGGATTTCCGGCGGTGGTCAATTGGAATTCTACCAGCGCCTCAGCGAGGGGCACGAATGTTGCCGGGCGCAGTTCCGGTTCAAGGGGGAGGCCGGATGAAGCAGGCCGTCATTGTTGGCAGCGGCGCGGGCGGCGCCACCGTGGCCAGGGAACTGCAGGGGCATTTCCAGGTTACCGTGCTGGAGGCGGGACGGGAGTTCCGCCCGTTTGCCCGCGACCTTGTCCTGTTGGAGAGGCTGAAGAAAACCGGCCTGTTCTTCGACGAGCGGCAAGTCCAGCTGTTGTTCCCGTCCATGCGCGTCAGGAAGACGGTCGACAACATGGTGCTCGTCAACGGCGTTGGGCTCGGCGGGACGACCACCATATCCGCCGGCAACGCCATCCGGATGGATCGGGACCTGCTGGCACTGGGCATCAACCTGGACGCCGAGTTCGCCGAACTCTTCCGGGAAATACCCATCACCACCAGCCACATGGGACGCTGGCGGGAAGTGACCCGGCGCCTATTCGGCGTCTGCCGGGAAATGAACCTTAGCCCCTATCCAATCCCAAAGATGGGGCGGTACGAGCGATGCGTCAACTGCGGCCGGTGCGTCCTCGGTTGCGCCCGCGGGGTGAAATGGGACAGCAGGCAGTTCCTGCATATGGCCCTGAACAGGGGCGCCAGGGTTGTTACCGGCTGCCGGGTGGAAAGGGTCGTGCTTGAAGGTGGCCTGGCCACCGGGGTGCGGGCGCGGCAGGGGCGGCGCGAGGTGTTCTACCCGGCCGATCTGGTGGTGCTGGCCGCCGGCGGCCTGGGAACGCCGGTCATCCTGCAGAACTCCGGCATCGCCTGCGAAGCGAGGCTATTCGTGGACCCGGTGCTGTGCGTGGCTACAGAATGGCCCGGCGTCATGCAGAACAGGGAAATGACCATGCCGTTCGTCGTGCAGATGAACGGCTACATCCTGTCGCCCTACTTCGACTGGCTGAGCTTCTTTTTCAACCGGAACTACCGGTACCCCGCCGGCGACACACTGGGCATGATGATCAAGCTGGCGGACGACAGTGTTGGCAGCATCTCCGCGGGGAAGATAGACAAGATGCTGACCGAATCCGATCGCGCCAGGTTAAGCGACGCGGTGGACGTTTGCGCCGAGATCTTCCGGCGGTTTGGAGTGCGGGTGGGGCCAAGGAAAGAGCGGCTCTTCCTGGGCACCATCAATGCCGGTCACCCCGGCGGCATGCTGCCGCTCACCGAACGGGAAGCGGTCACGATGCACCACTCCAGCCTGCCGCCGAACCTGTATGTGGCCGACGCCACACTGCTACCCAGGTCCCTGGGTAACCCGCCGATACTGACGATCATGGCCCTGGCCAAGCGGATCAGCGCGGTGTGCGCGCGGGGCGCATGGTGATTACGCGGGACGCTGCGTGACGTGACGGGTTCTCGAGATGGGTTCGGGAGGCGCACGGTGATGTGGTTGGGTTCGCCGGATTCGACGGCTTCAGTGATTGAGAGGCGCGACACCCCCGAACGTCACTCCGTCTCTACTTCAATCCGAGGCTGTGGTGGATAGCATCATCGACCTTGAGCATTATGCGTGTGGAGAGATGTCCGATCTTGTTCAGAAGACGCTCCTTGTCAACAGTGAGGATCTGGTCAAGCTTGATTGTGCTCCTTTGAGGAAGGCCGCTATCCTCCGGTTCAACGATCACCTGGAATGGATACGAACCCCTGATGGTGGTGGTTACCGCGGCGACTATTGTGGTCGAGGAATGGAGATTGCCGATATCATTCTGGATGATGAGCGCCGGCCTTGCACCTGTCTGCTCGTGCCCCCTGCCTGGCGACCAATCGACCATGTAGAAGTCCCCTCTATTCATCGCGGAGGACCACCTCCGCCTGTGCGGGAAGACATGACTCAGCGACCCGCAAGTTTTCTGCGGCGCACTGCCTGTATCCCTCGGCCATCCGCGCCTCGACCTCGGCTCGCTCCGCCCCTTCAATGATGTCCGCGATTACCTTGCTGCGGCATGCCTTGGTCCTCTTGGCGCGGCGGTCCACGAAGGCGGCCAGACCCGCTTCGAGCGTTATCGTGACCCTTACCTTCCGGCTCATCACAGTCACCTCATGGACATCATATCATACTGGGTGTCATACGATCTATCACATGATGCTTGCATACTAGCCTTCTGTACTTGCCGTCATCGACTCAATGGGAAGGGAGAGGAGCTCAACCTGGAGAAATCGAGGTCAACAATGGTGAACAAACTCCGAACTTGAAAGGGGAAGCCGTGTGTACTACCCCGACGACTACATCTACCAACTGCGCGTGGAACTGAAGAACAGCAAACCTTGCATCTGGAGGCGGGTACAGGTACAATCCTGCATTACCCTTCCCAGGCTCCACAAGGTGCTCCAGGCAATCATGGGTTGGTGGGACTACCACCTATACCTCTTCAGCATCGGGCCCACGGAATACAGCGAGCCAGATCCTGACGGGCTTTTTGAGTTCACCGATGTTAGATACGTACGTCTCAACAAGGTCGCGCCACGGACAGGCATGGCATTCATCTACGAGTACGACTTCGGGGACGGATGGGAGCACATAGTGTCGGTGGAGAGCGCGTTTCCACCCGCCGCCGGCATCAGGTACCCGGTCTGCACCGGTGGCGAGCGAGCCTGCCCACACGAGGATTCTGGAGGGATCTCGGGACACGAGAGAATCCTTCGAATCCTGAGGCGTGGGCGGGACCAGGAGTACCGTGATACAAGGACATGGCTCGGCGAAGACTACGATCCCGGGGCGTTCAGCGTCGAAGAAGCCAACAGCAGGCTCGAACGCATAAGAAAAGTCATGGAGAGGTCGACAGCCGCCCTGTCGCGGACGAAGCGCATGGGATGATCCATCTGATGACGCCTCGCGGCCTGACGGCCCACGGTCGATGGATTCTCAACTGCCGGCGCTTGCAGTCGCCGTCCGGCGGGGGTGTCAGCGCACGGTGACCCGGAACACTGTCGCCCCCGGCTTCGACTCCACGGCGATGTCGCCGCCGTGTGCCTTCGCGATTTCCCGGGCAATGGATAGGCCCAGGCCGGCGCCCCCTGTCGCCCGGGACCTGGACGAATCCGCCCGGTAGAAGCTCTCGAATAGGTGCGGCAGGTCGGCCGCGGCAATGCCCGGGCCGTCGTCGCTGACCTCGACCACGAGCAGGTTTTCGTCGCGGGGCCGTTCGGCCGAGCATTCGGCCGATCGCCCGGTTGATGATCCTGTCGATGGTTTGGTCGATCGTCCGGTCGATAGTTCGACCGCCACGGACACCCGAACCCTCGATGAGGCGTACTTGACGGCGTTCTGGACGAGGTTGTACAGCATTGTCTCGAACCACTCGGGCTCCACTCGCCAGCTGCCGGCGCCGGCTGGCGTCTTCGAGTCACCCGCCACCTCGGAGCCGCCCGGCGTCTCGATGGTGATGCCCCTCGCGGCCGACTCTTCCGCCAACCGCGTCGCCACCGACGTGATGATACGATTCAGGTCAGTAGGGACCCGTTTGATCGTCGCGCCGAGTTCATCGTAGCGGCGCAGGTCGAGCAGCTTCCGGCCAAGATCGTTCAGCCTGTCCACCTCCACATCCACCTGCGCGAGAAAATCGCGCACAGTGGCGGGGTCGGCGTCCGGGGCGTCAAGCAGCCCCTGGGCCAGGGCCTTTAGCGAGGCGAGCGGAGACCTGAGCTCGTGCGAGGCGTTGTTGATGAACGTGCGTCTCATGGCATCCACGGAACGCAGCCTCTCCGCCATATGGTTGAACGCGTTGACGACATCGTTTATCTCGCTGATCCGCTCGGGAGCCAGGTTGCAGTCGAACCGTCCATGCCCCACCGTCACCGCCGCCTCCCTGAGCCTCCTGAGGGGGCGGGTGATGGTTTCCGTTATCACGTACGCGACGCACCCGAACAGCGCCGCGACGATCGCGCCGGAGAGCGCCAGCCTGGAGCGCGCGGCGACGAGTTGCTGGTATATCGCGTCTATGCTGATAGACAGGAATACCAGCGCCCTGACGCTCCCACCCTCGAATACCGGAACGCTCACGTAGAGGGCCCTCCCCCCGGGGGTGACGGCCGCCCGCGTTTCGGTCTGGCCCTGGAGCGACAGCCCTACCTGTTCATGCTCCATGCGCTGGCCGAGCATCTCTCCATACCCGTCGGCGATCACGGTCCAGCCGGTGTCGATGAACAGCACCCTCGCGTGGAGGTCGTTTGAGAGGCGGGCTGCGAGCTCCCCCAGTTCCCTGGGGCCACCGTTCAGGGAAAGCGCCTCCCGCAACGAATCCGCAGCCAGGTTGGCCGCCAGTATCCCGGCGGCCCGCTTCTCCTCCATGGCCGCCCGTCCCAGGTCCCATAGCGACAGGGTCGCCATCAGGATGCTCACGAGCACTACGGTGACGGATATGCTCAGGAAAAACCGCCATTTGAGGCTATTGAACAAGAATGGTCACACCCTGGGAGAGTAGTAGCCGACGGCCCACTGTGTCAACACGTACTTCGGATTGGCGGGATCGTCTTCGATCTTCTTTCGCAAACGGCCGACGCACACGTCAACGGTCCGTTCATCATAGTAGTCGTCGCCCCAGACGAAGCGCAGGATATCGGAGCGCGCAAACACACGGCCCGGGTTCCTGACCAGCAGCGAGAGGACGTCGAACTCCTTGGGCGTGAGTTCGATTCTCCGCTCTCCAATCCGGGCGAAACGCCCCATCAGATCGAGGCGCAAATCCCCGAGACTCAGGGCTTCCCCGTTGCCGCCGGGTGCTCCCGTGACCCTCCGAAGGACCGCCCTTATCCGCGCGATGAGTTCGCGGGTGTTGAAGGGCTTCACCATGTAGTCATCGGCCCCGATCTCGAGGCCCACAATGCGGTCGACGTCGTCGCCCTTCGCGGTCAGCATGATCACCGGCACGGCACTCCTGCGCCGCACCGAACGGCAGACTTCGAGCCCATCGATCCCGGGGAGCATCAGGTCCAGGACCACGAGATCGTACTGCCCGCCGGCGATCTTCTCGAGTGCGGTCAGGCCGTCCGCGGCGGTATCGACGAGGAACCCCTCCCGCGAAAGGGAATAGGCCAGCCCCTTCACCAGGCCGATTTCGTCGTCAACCAGCAGGAGTCTGTACACGTCCCACCCTCCGCGAGGCCGCTCGCGTGGCTGCCCGAATGCCCCCGAATGGCCGTCCGCGCAGCTGCCGGAACTGCCGCCCGCGCGGCGCACGCCGCGCACCCCGAGTATTCGCCGGGCTGTCGACGCTCACCCTTCCATGTCACACTTTCGTCATACTCTCGGCGGGTGTTTTGTCAATGTTGCCTGGTATATTAGGGCTTGTGGGAGGGAGTTCTCGTGAGGAGAGTTCTGGCGCGAAGGGTCGAAGCGACGCGAAATGTGGCGTGCGGCGTGCCGCCAGCTCCGGCGGTGTCGCGCCCGATGGCGGCGGTTCTGGTGATGGCGATTCTGGCGGCAGTGGTTGCGGGGTGCATGCCCCTCGGCCCGCAGGCAGGACCGGAAGGTACGCCGGTCGATCCGAATCCACCTGAGAAGAGTGTCACTGTCGTGCTGCATTTCCCCGATAAGACCGGCAGGTGGCTCGAGATGGAGTCTCGGCCAGTCAGCGGCAACCAGAGCCCGGAAGTCATCGCGCTAGCCGAATGGGTTAGCGGCCCGAAGAGCCCAACCCTGGGGCAGTTCCTTCCGGCAGGGATGACGGCCGAACTGGTGGAGGTGAAGGACGGCACGGCGTTCGTGTCGCTCAGCCCGCAGATCAGGAACGTTGACCCGAAGCACGCGGCGCTGGTGTTGCAGGCCCTGGTTAACACGATGACGGAGGTCAGCGGGATTTCCCGCGTTCAGGTGCTGGTTGACGGCAAGAAGGAGGAGTCGCTGGCGAGAAACTACGCGGCGGAGCCACTGAAAAGGGACATGAACCCCGTGGCGCGGCAGGGATACCGGCCGATCCCCGACTGGGACGTCGAGGCCGGAGAAATGCTGGTCACCGGCCTGGTCACGGATGTGGACGCGAGTTCGCTGATAATCTCGTTGAGCAGGCTGAGAGTGCCGCCGGAGGTGTACTCCGGCAGCGGTCGCAGGGTGCTCCGCTTCGAAGGCACGGGTGCGCCTACCACAGGAGTGCCTGCGACGGGTGCAACACCCCTGCGGCCTGCCATCATGCTGTCGGAGCCGCCGATACTCCCACCTTCGCGGCAGCAGCCGCGCATAGTCACGCTGGGCGATACCCGCCCTCCTGCTCCCGACCAGGGCGTGATACTGAAGCTGAAAATGCCGCTGAAGGTGGCCGCCGACGCGATCGTCCACAAGGAGGACGAGTCGCTCGCGCAGTGCGAGATAGCATTGAGCGATGTGAAAGCCGGGGACGTCGTCAGGATGATCCTCAACCGGGACCAGAGCGTGAGGGCTATCGTCGTGTGCTACCAGGCGGGGCGGGCTGAGTAGCCCAGCGGACGCCTTGAGTGGGCTCGGCGTTGTAGCAAGGATCGTGGTACTAACCTGCAGCACTTGAAGGGAGCAATCCGACGTGCATACGCTCAAGGTCGTCATGCTGCCAGTCGTCCTGTTCCTGGCTATCGGTTCCGCCGCCGGCACGGCGGGTACGGCGGGGCGGCAACCGGTGGCCGTGACAGAGACCGGTCTGCAGGGAAGTGGTGCGCTGAAGGCTGGTGCGACAGCGATAGGAAGTGGTACAACGGAGCGCGTCCCGGCGGATGGCACTACGGCGGAGAGTGCCGGCAAAACCCGCGAGGATGACTCAGAACTCTGGGTTGAGGTCGATCAATCTCAGCAAAGGGTGTTCGTTCACCAGGGAGGCAAAGTGGTCCAGACATTCGTCGCCTCCACGGGGATCTCCAGCAGCCCCACCTCCAATGGCACGTTCAGGATCGAAAACCGCGGGGATTGGTTCTACAGCCCGAAGTACAAGCAGGGCGGCATGTACTGGGTATCGTTCATGAACCGGGGGGAGTTTCTCTTCCACAGCGTCCCCATGGATGAGAACCGCAAGATCATCGCCCACGAAGCCGCCAAGTTGGGACAGAAGGCGTCCCATGGATGCATCCGGTTGTCGGTGGCTGACGCCAGGTGGTTCTACGAGAACATCCCGGCCAACACCAGAGTCGTCATTCACGATTGAAGCATCGGCACTTGTCCAGCCAACCCCTCGGCGCCAAGTACGAAAACGGTATAGTGCATCGCGACCACCGGAAAGTACTCATGATCGCCCTGCTTCAACGCCAGCATGGTCAGTATCAGGCATCTCGGCAGATCGCCCGGTCCTCGTATTATGACGACGCAATCGGCGGGCTTCAGCTCGCTAGACGTCGCGAACGAGATCTTGATTCCCCGACCACAATACGAAGCTGCAACCCATACATCGCCCCTTTTTCATTGACATAGATCTAGCCAGCATGAACACCAATTCTGTAGGAGTTTTCCCATCGAGCTAGAAACGAACGAACATGAGTGCTTTGCCATTCTCAAGGGCGGTTCAGTGGGGGGCAAAACATGTCCAACGATAGGATACGGGAGTTCTTCGTTGAGTTCAGTGATCTGGCCCGTCAAGCCGCTAATGAAGAGGAACTACGGAGTGCCTTCCGGGCAGCTGCTATAAGCAAACTGGGAATCAGGGATCTAAAGCTCGAACGAGGGCGTCAAGACGTCCGTCGCAACCGGATCATAATCGAGTTCAAGGACAAGGGCCTCTTTAACAAGACGCAGACCAGCGCCAAGTTCCAAGAGTCTCTTCGCCAAATAGTTGATAAATACATCCCAATGCAGGCCGCAATGGACAGCCGCGACAAATCTGACTACATCGGAGTGTGCTTTGACGGGGTGAGCCTCGCGTTCGTATTCATTGAGACAGACGAACGGGTACGGCTGAGTGATCTCCGAGAATTCGATGAGAAGAGTGCGGCCGTTCTTGCTGCGGCTCTGGACAACGACAACCGCCTCGAACTGACCCCAGAGAATTTCATAAACGATTTCGGCCCAGAATCGATAATTGCTCGCGACATGATCAAGGCCCTCTGGGAAGACCTCAATGTATTGCTTGATCGCAAGACTAATCGGGTTCAGATGTTGTTTGAAGAGTGGAATGACCTATTTGCACAGACAACGGGCCTGGGAGACATTGGGAAAGCGAAAATGGATAGGTTCTTGGCTTCCATAGGGTTGCCCTCTGGAGCCGATTTGACTCGGGTACTCTTTGTTCTACATACGTATCATGCCACGGTGTTTAAGATGCTCGCGGCTGAGATGGTCTTGGCGAACAAGGTAATCCCCACACTACCAGCAGAGTACTGCTTTGGCGTTTCCACCCTTGATGACGTGGCATTAGCGCAGACCCTCGAGCGGGACATTGAAGAGTCCGACCTATTTAGGCAAGCGAATATTTTGAACTTCGTTGAAGGCTCCTTCTTTTCATGGTATTTGGTGAACCCGTCCGTCCGACTTATGCAAGCTGTTCGCGCAGCTCTGCAAAGGCTGGTTCTGTATCGCTTGACCGGATTGAAACACAGCCGAACCCGGGACATCATCAAGGAAGTCTATCAGGAGCTGGTACCTCCTGTGCTCCGTCATAACATAGGTGAGTACTTCACCCCTGAATGGCTAGTGGAGTTCACGCTGGACCGTGCCGGGTATTGTGGATCTCAGGTTCTGAGCAAGAAATACCTTGACCCGACGTGCGGCTCCGGCAGTTTCCTCATTCACGCTATCAACCGATACAAAGAGGCCGCGCGCTCGCAAGGGTGGACCGACAGCCAGATTATGCAAGGGATACTCGATCACATCTATGGATTTGACCTAAACCCGCTGGCGGTCCTCACCTCTCGGGTGAACTACCTTCTGGCCCTCTCGGAATTCATGTGCACCGCGTCTGACATAGAGATTCCGGTGTATCAGGCGGATGCGGTCTATTCACCGACAATCAGTACGAAGACACCTGCGGCGAAGAGGACACGGGTCTACCAGATTGGGACTCGAAAGAAGACCGTCACCATTGAGCTGCCCGAAGACCTGATACAGTGTAACCGACTCTTTGCTCGTGTTCTCGAGATAATGGAACGATCGATCCGCTATGGATACAGCAAAGACGCGTTTATGTATGCTATCAGGGCCGAGCTCGACCGCAGTCAAGCGGCCTCCGTCTCACAGTGGGAGCCGTGGTTGCTGAAAATGTATTCAAAGATCGAACAGCTTGAGAAGATGGACTGGAACAGGATTTGGTGTCGCATAGTACGCAATTACTTTGCGTCCGTGGCTGTGGGGCAATGCCAGGTGGTTGCCGGTAACCCCCCGTGGGTACGATGGTCAGAACTCCCAGAACGCTATAGGGAGAGGATTAAGCCGACTTGTGAGAGTTACGACATTTTCTCCAGAGACCGATTCTTTGGGGGAAATGAGCTTGACATCTCAGCCATGATAACCTACACAGTCGCCGATAGATGGCTGGCCGACAAGGGGATTTTAGCGTTTGTCATTACACAGACTCACTTCCAGTCACAATCATCGGGAGGATTCAGGAAGTTCAGTTTTGGCGATACTCAACTGCGCGTATTATCAGTTGACGATTTTGTCCAAGTAAAGCCATGGCCGAGACTCGGCAACAAACCAGCGGTAATCACGCTGCTCAAGGGCAAGGCGACGACATACCCCGTCCCATACCTTGTGTGGCGTAGGCGGACATCCAAGTATCTGTCCGAGGACGATTCATTGGACTCCGTCCGACAGTTCCTTGAGTATCGTTCTATGGAGGCAAATCGCTTGAGCGGTGAAGGGCAACGCTGGAGTATTCTAGATCCTGGACTAATCGAACGCTTGCTGGTATTGGACGGTGAAGACCCCAACATTGTCGGCCGGAAAGGGATCGTTACCGACTTGAACGGCGTCTACTTCGTTGAGCTGCTGGGGCCAGGTAGGCGTCCTGAAACCGTTCGATTTCGGACCAGGCCACAAGAGAGCAGGCAGTCGATTCCTCAACGAACCGACGAGATTGAGTTTGATCTAGTCTATCCGTTGATTAAAGGGGCGAAGAATATATCAGCGTTCCGTGCTACAACGAGCTCACTCTTCGCCATAGTCCCTAATAAGCAGATTACGGTGTCCGGAATACCCGTGGAGAGCGTGTTGGCTCGTGACTACCCGGCCGCCCTGAGCTATCTCAAAGCGATCAATAGTTCGGGGCTCTTGGAGCGACGCTCTACCTGGCGGACGCGGCAAGCCCCAGTGTATAGAAGACTGGTAGCAGAAGGCAAGATCTCTCCATCTGAAGTCCCATTTTATGCCATTTATGATGTTGGACCCTATACATTTGCTCCTTACAAGGTCGTCTGGGCAGAGTTGGCAGGATCTCTACAGGCGGCCGTCATATCTAGCGCCGAAGTTCCTTTCGGAGGGGGCAGGAAGCCCATAGTGCCTGATCACAAGGTGTACTTCGCGGCTTTTTACGATGAGGACCATGCTCATTATGTGTGCGCGTTGCTCAATTCGAAACCAGTACGCACTTTTGTGGATAGCCTGACTATCAAACTCCAAGTTGGAACACTCTTCCGACATGTCCGGTTACCTGCCTATGATGCTGGTTGCCATGAGCATCTTGAACTTGCTGCAGCCTCGAAGGCTGCTCACGAAAGCCTCCGATCGAAGAGTGGGAAAGATTTCCCTTACATCGTGGAGGCAATCGACTGCCTGGCGAACAGGGTACTTGGCACCCGTTGTTGAAGCCGTTGAAGTCCAGCCTTCTATTGGTGAACTCGCCTGCAGGACTATATCTGCTAGATATGGAACAATACGGGAGGAGCACTGATAGGAAACTACAAGAACCGAGGTGTTGAGCATTGAAGCCGACCTCCTCAGAAGAAATTGAGCTCAACATCCAGCCAGATCCATCCGTTCTCTTTAAGCTTGGTCGTTCGAATTTTACGCTGGCGTTTGCGTTAGGTGAATTCATCGACAATGCTTACGACGCACGTGGAACCACCTGCCCCGTCGTCGTGGAGATCACCACTGATGAACAGCATAAGACCATTATCGTTTCTGATAACGCATCGGGAATGGATGCTGAAGAACTCGAGGCTGCCCTGACCGTAGGTCGTACTAAGAAAGACAAGGACCATATTGGAATATTCGGGTTTGGACTGAAGGCAGCAGCAACATATCTTTCCGAACGATTTCGGATTGAAACATGTAAGAAGGGCGGGGCAACCATACTGAAAGTTGACGTTGACAGCAGGACATTTGACAAATGGCAATTAAGGGCTGAGGCCTTCCCAGTCTCATCGAGTACGAGCCATGGCAGTCGGCTTACCCTTAGCGAAGTTAACGTCAGCCTTGGCAATAGTGAAATCGAAAAAGCAAAGCGCGAAATTGCTGAAGTCTATCATCGTCTAATTGTCTCAGGGAGACTAGAGGTCCTGGTTAATGGGGAACCAATTAAGGCTCCGGCGTTTGATTTGATCTCCGGGCTCAAATGGGACATTGATTTTGATGTCAACGGAAAGAGGGTTCACGGATGGGTAGGTGCAGGGCGTCCCGTGAGAATGGGCGGGCAGATGAACTTCACCCCCGGCTTTTACCTCGTCCGTAAGGATAGAGTCGTCAAAAAAGGCGAGTGGATTGGAGTCAAGCCTCATTCTAGACTGAGAACAATGGTTGGCGAGATACAGCTCGACGACTTTGAGGTTAACAACAATAAGACGGATTTCCTTAGAGGGACCCCGGCGTGGGTTGCGCTAGAATCGCAGATGACCCAGACAATAGCCTCCCTGAAACTGAAGAAGACCATATATACAGGGACTACCAAGAAATCCCGATTCAAAGTGTCCAGCGCTGGGGAAGATACAACGCCAGGCCCTTCAAACCAGCAGGCTCCACAAGGCCACCAAACGAAAGGGCCTGCCTCTAGAACGTCGGCGGCGACGCCTCAGCCAAACGCCCCGGCGCCAGCTCCATCTAAGCCTGAACACCCGACCACAGCCGAAGATGGCAACAAGCCGATGGTGTTCGTTGTTCACGGTCTCGATCACGTGGCTCGTGACGAGTGTGTGAAGATGTTGAAAGAACTTGGCCTATACCCCATCATACTGCAGGAAAGCCCAGCCACAGCCTTGATGGCGATTCTTGACAAGTTTGAGCTATATGCTAAGAAGTCTGTTTACGCAGTTGTCATGGGACTGTTGAAAAAGTCGCTGAGTAGTGATGTAGGTTTAGGCTGTTGTCAGATCGGTCCGCAGGGATGAGGCATTCGGCCAGCTCGTAAGGGCTCGGCTGAGGGCTGCCCTCCTGGGGCCCGCCATGTACCGGAGAGCCTTCAGTATGTTGTGAGCCAGGGCTGCCAGATACCCTTCAGATTGGACTGCAGCCAAGCCATATCGGCGCAGCCTTTCCAGGCCCAGAGCGTCTAGGTGCGCAAAGATGCCTTCCACCACTGTCTTTCGGCGCCGCATCATCCTTTGGTAACGAATGGTTGAATTGCGTTCTTCGGCCCTAATGAACTCTTGTTCATATTCCGAAAGCTGGACGAACCGGCGAACCGACCGCGGCGGTAGACAGGTCGTCTTAAGATTGCAGGCTTGACAGTCTCTAACCCGGGCAGCATACAGCCAGCATTCATGCCTCTTATCCCACGTACTGCGCTGCAGTATTCTCCCCGCTGGACATATCAAGTGTTTGGAATCCATGAGGTGAAACTCTTTGCGTTTCTTGCGATGCTCAAGGTGTCGGGTGTGGAGCGGGATGTACGCCTCAATGCCGCGCTGTTCGAGGCATCGACGCAGCCTTCCGAGGCTGTAGCCGGTATCCGCAGTAAGCACTCGTATGTCTGCCGGCGCCTCATCAAGTAATTCAAGCACCACGTCAGGATCTCGGGTCGTGGAATGAGTCATCCGCTGAGCCAGGATGAACCCCCGCTCGTCGACTAAGACGTGATGCTTGTAGCTGAGGACAGCCTTCCTCTTCCCCATGGTCCGCCATCTCGCGTCTGGATCGCGCGGATGCAGCGGCAACCGCCCTTTCCCGTCCTGAAAGTACCGGCGGACGAGCCGACGCTTGGCAACCCGAAAGTCAGCCCACCGCGCCTCACGAACCGCCTCGCAACTGAAGAAGACGTCATTCTCCTTGATGGCTACACGGGCAAACTCCTCCGGCGAGAGGGTTGACGGGGACAACTTCTCGCCTGATACCGCTGCCGGAACAAGGCTCGAATCTACGTATGCCTGCCCAGTGGACAGGCCGGCCTGTGCCAATTGATGGTTCAACCGCGTCAGCAGGGAGCGAAACCCCTTGGGCCCCACACGCTGCATGAATACCGTAATGGTGGAGTGATCAAAAACCTCGTCCTCGAGGCCAAGAAACAGGAACCAGCGAAACGCAAGATTCTCCGATATGGCCTCACAGAGTCGGCGGAACGATGGAATCCGGTAGACATATCCCAGCGTCAATGCGCGAACAAGAACTTCGGGAGGGATGGAAGGGCGTCCCTGGTCCGGGTGATAGTCGAAGGAGAGCGGTTCAGCCAACTTTCTGAAGTCTATGCATGCCTCTACGCGCCTCAGTAGATGGTTTGCTGGAACAAAGGCATCAAGTGGCTTGTTCACGAACTCGAAAGACGATGCCGCTTCGTCTCATCCGGCCCAACGAGCATTACCGCACCCCCGGTGTCTCTCTTACAACCCCCATTTCGCCACCTTCCTTGTCCTTCCTGTGTCCAGCCGACTTTTTCAACAGTCCCGTCATACTGACCCCGGACGATATGGCCTATTGTACGGCAAAGGACGAAGGCCCCGACCATGCCCGCCCTAGAGCACGGCAAAACGTGGTTTTTGAATTCGGCTATTTTGTCAAGTGGAGCCGGAAGAGAACAGTCTGTCTTTATAAGACAGGCTGCAACTTGGATCTGCCCACCGATGTGCAGGGTTTGCATTACCTTGCATTCAAGGACAGTGTTACGGAGGCTCGAGACCTTCTCAAGAAGGAACTGGAAGCGGCGCGCATTTTGGAATCTGAGCCCGGAGCGATGTGCTGAAGATATCTAGGAGCCCGTTAGATGGGCACTGCGGGTTTACGGTAATGTCATGCATAGCGCGTAAGCCCTCTATTATTGCTGTACAATCCCCGATTTCTGACCCAACCCAGAGACGATCATACTTCTCGGCCATACGGTAGGTACTTCCACCACCTCCAAACGGATCGAGTACGATATCGCCGCGGTTCGTTGTGAGCAGGATAGCTCTCTCGGGAATCTTCGGATCCAGCTCGTTGATGCCGAACTCTCTGATCTTCGTGCTACGGTGTCGAACCGGTGTCACATCAACCCACACATCCGAGAGATTAATCCCAAGTGGGTGAACGCGGTCCTTATACCCACCCCAGTCGGGAAGAGGAGTCCCACATCGGCGGCAGGTTGGCATCGGGTATCTCACACTGTCTCGATTAAAGGTAACCGGTTCGCCCTTAGTGAGGTATATAAGGGAATAATGAGCCGGATACAGCAGCTTTTGTCGCGCACCACAGGCCTTTATAGAGATGGCAATCCAATGGCGAAATGTCATCTTCTCCTGTGACATCAAGTAGTGGGCGAGAGATACGTTCCACTTGGGAAGGTTGTATACGAAGAGACTACCCCCGTCCCTGATTACCCGTACGCATTCGTGAAGCCATTCTCTGCACCAATCGAGATAGTCCGAGTGAGCAATGCTATCCGATTTCCCATTCTTATACGACTTCCCCAAATTGAAGGGCGGATCGGCAAATACTGTATTGATAACGCCGGATCTCACTCCCCGTAGCATATCAATGCAGTCTCCCTGAAAAACGATTCCCTTTTGCGTCTGCATGATCACTCTAAGACCAATCATCGCACTGCCTCCATCCGGGGAATGGTTCCTTGGTTTGACACCCGCGTTTCTGGATCCTGCAAAGCTCCAGGAGAATCTGTAATGATCCGCATTGTGGCCTCGATAGCAGCCAATTAGTCCGCAGGAATTCCAGTCACAGAAGGACGGTTTCGCCCTAGCAGCCCGTGTGACTAATGCCAGGGTTTCCGCATGATTTTCGGACTTGGGCGTCGAATATGTAGGGCATGAAGAAGTTCAGGGATTACAGACCCAACCAGACGTACTTGCTGCCGCCGTCCATGAGGGACTGGCTGCCTGACGACCACCCCGTGGACTACATCAGCGAAATGGTCGACAAGATGGACCTGAGCGCGATCTACGGCGAGTACAGGGAGGAACGGGGTTATCCGCCGTACGACCCGCGGATGATGGTCAAGGTGCTGCTGTACGCGTACAGCAAGGGGCTGAGGTCGTCGAGGAAGATCGAGCGGGCGCTGCACGAAGATGTGGGATTCAGGGTGCTGTCGGGAAACCAGCAGCCGGACTTTTGGACGATAGCGGCATTCAGAAGGAGGCACCACAAAGCGCTGGGCGATCTTTTCCTGCAGACGGTGAGGATTGCGGACAGGGCGGGATTGGTGAAGTTGAGGCATGTGGCTGTGGACGGGACGAAGCTGAAGGCGAACGCGTCCAAGCACTCGGCGATGAGTTACGGCAGGATGAAGACGGAAGTGGAGCGGCTGAGGAAAGAAATTGAGGAATACCTGCGCCAGTGTGATGAGGTGGACGCAGCCGAAGACAAGAAGTACGGGAAAGGGAGCGGCTGGAGACTGCCTGAACACCTGAGCACCGCGAAGAAAAGGCTCGAGGCGATAGAGAAGGCGAAGAGGGAACTCGAGGAAGAGGAGCAACGGAAGAGAAACGACAAGGACCAGGGCTCACCGCCTGGGGGAGATAGTCCGGCACCTGTACCGGATGACAAGGCGCAGCGGAACTTCACTGATCCGGAGTCGCGGATCATGTTGAACTCCGAGAAGAGTTTCGTACAAGGGTACAACGCACAGGCGGTAGTTGACGCGGACAGCAAGGTGATCGTGGCGGCCGACCTGACCAACAGGTGCGGTGACGTGCAGCACCTTGAGAGCCTGGTGGCTCAGGTGGAGAGGAACACGGGCCGGAGACCGAAGGAACTATTGGCTGACGCTGGGTACTGGAGCGAGGCCAATGTGAGGGCGCTGGAGGGCCGTGATATCGAGGTCTTCATACCACCGGAGAAAGTGAAGCATTCGGAGTGGCGAATACAGAGGAGCCCAAGGGGAAGGATCCCGTCCGGCCTGAGTGTCAAGGACCTGATGAGACGGAAACTGAGGACGAAGCGCGGGAGAAAGCGCTACAAGTTGCGGCAGACATCGGTGGAACCGGCATTCGGTAATATCAAGGAGCCTCTTGGGATGCGACAGGTCCTGTTGAGAGGGCTGGCGAAGGCGCGATCGGAGTGGCTGATGGTGTGCGCGGTATTCAACATCCTCAAGATGTTCCGCGCGGGAGTGGCTTTGGTGACGGTGAGCTGAAGCCAGAAAAACCAGTCATGGGGCCCCGACCGGACGTAGCTTGCAACCACCAGTGGGCGTCTGCCGGAATCTATAGTTCAATTAGTCACACGGGCTGCTAGGGCTCTCAGCCAGACTCCATCTCACACAGCGCAGAGTGGAGCAGACTGCGAATGTTGCCTATCGGTCGACGCATGACGATATCACATGGGAATACGCCGAAATGTTCGTCTCAATCCACTCCGGAAAACTGCCACCGTCGTTCGCAGCTCCGCCCATTACTGGGCTCTTCTCTCCGAGTAGGATAAGCCCCTTGCCACACGCCACTGCTTCAGCCTCAAGGTTTGAGGGCGAACGGATCACCTCGTCGCGTGCTGCCATGACGTAGTCCACCGACTTGATTGCTCTGGGCATTTCCCAGGGAGGCACAAACGGCCGGAATTCTGCCCGCTCAGTCACTTCATCCCGCAGGCTTTGCCTGAACGGACTGAGGCCGATGCCCTGAGCCACAAACACTAGCTTGTACTCACCAAAAGTACTGTCAACTTGGTTTACCAGTTCCCCGAGGCGTTTGTGATTCCAGTGATAGTTGATTTTGCCGAAGTAGCCGACCACAGGGACTCGCCTGCAAGCGGATACACCCGGGTGAAAGTACCGCGGGTCCGGGATGTAAGCGGATGTAACGAGTAGGCGACTGTTCAACGGTCTGAGGATGTCGGAGTGTTCCTCATCCGTGATAACAAGTGACGCATTGCCGACCACCAGCTCTAGCAGTGACCTGTATTGAGGGTTGTGCAAGAACTTGGCTAGGTCGCTGTCGCCATGCCGCAGGACGTATGGCACCCCGGTAACCCGACTTGCCATGAACGCGACCACGCCATAAGGGACGAGAAAACCGGCATCGACAACTTGAACACCTCGGCTTTCTATTTGGTCGAGGGTAAGCGTCAGCAGTCGCTCGCAATACGTTTGCGATACTGGGATATGCCACGGCACTTCAGAGCCAGTGCTCAGGATCTTGATGTTTGCGAAACTAGCAAGGTGTTCCTCACACCGTGGTATTCGATACTCGGGCTCCACGCTTTCCGAGTTGGTTATTACGGTAATCTCGACCCCGGATTCGGCCAGAGATCGCGCCAGCCAGTAGCTTCTTGCAGCAATACCTCCCTGGATCGGGGGGAACTTGGTGACCATGCAGACCTTCATCACTGCCTCCCCTCCAGCAGCCAGCGCAACAATAAAATGCTGCTCAGTACTCCACCGGGCGACACCTGCGTTCGCGGCAGTATTCGTCCAGGTCTAATCCCTCCGGCAGACTGCCTCGTTGCTCAATGAATATCCAGTGAAACAAGTCAAACATCATGGCCTCAAGTGGTGTCCCGCAATACTTGCCGAACGGTCCGTCAAACACCCGGTTGGCCGGAAAGGTGCGCACTACATACTCCTCGACTTGCTTGGCCACGTCGCGGATTGCCGCAGGCATCCCCCACTTCTGGCGCAAGACGACATCCCCAATTCCGTATTTCTCGAGTACCCTCCTGGCTGCACCCCTCAGGACCCTTTTCGTCTCGCCATTCATCACCTTGAGCTCGATGGGAAGGGATAGGGCGAAGTCCGCAACGCTTTCCCCAAGATACGCAGGCCGGATTTCGAACCCGAACGCTGCACTCGACCTGTCGACGCTCCACAAGTGATAGTTCGTGAGACCGGCTTCCACCAGCAGGTCAAACACGTTGCGCTGGTAGACTCTCTCATCCTCAGGCTGAGGGAAGACTCGCTCGACGAGCCTCGTGACTTCCGGCGATGGCTCACCTATTCGGCCGAGGCGTTCTCGAATTCGGTCGGACAGGCCGAGCGGATGGCAGTAGCTCCAGTAATAACCCCCGAACAGCTCGTCTGCCCCTTCTCCCGAAAAAGCTACCCTTACGTGGTCCGCAATTCTTCTCGACAATAGGTGAAACGCGACTCCCCCGTGGATATCGAACACTCCGCCAGATACGGGGTTCTCGTAATGATAGACGTAGTGCGGTAGTTCTTTCAGGTACTCTTCGGCACCCACCCGAAACTCAGTGTGTATCGAGCCGATGGCGGACGCGACCGCCCTTGCTGGTGAGAGATCGGGTGATTTGAGCGACTCATACAGGGTGAATGTCTGGACCGGCCGTCCAATGACCTCAGACGCCAGCGCCACTAACAGGGACGAATCGATACCGCCTGACAGGTAAAAGCCCTTTTCGTCATTCCCATGCGTCATCATCTGTTTGAGAGTAGAAGACAGCGCGTTGAGCAGCCTCTTGGATTCGCTGTCTACGTAATAGGGGCCGTCCGCGAAGCAGGCAGGAGTAGGCTGATAGTATTGCTCGACCTTGACAGACCCCTCCGTTATAATCACCACTGAGCCCGGTGGAACCTGGAGTATTCCCTCGAAAGCAGTAAGGTCCGGCGAACAAATGAATCCGAATACTGCTGCCTCTTCAAGTGCCTGCCGGTTCACGGCTGGCACAACTGAGGGATGCTTGAGAAGCGCCTTGATCTCCGAGGCGAACAAGAGAGCCCCGCCGGACCGGGTATAGAACAATGGCTTGATCCCAAATCGATCCCTGGCCAGGATCACGCGGTCGCTGTCAATGATCGCGAGTGCAAACATGCCCCGGAGCTTCTGAATGGCTGCCGCACCGTATCGCTCATAAAGCCTGGCAACTGTCTCTACCTCGCTTACCTCGCTTGGTGGGCAATCAAGCAGCGACTGCAGCTGGCGGTAGTTGTAGATCTCCCCGTTGAGCAGAACCGCGAGCCTCTTGTCACCGGATATCAGTGGTTGCCTGCCGCGGTCGTTCCCGACGAGGGAAAGCCGGGCGACGCCGACAGAATACCTGGGGGTTACGACAACCTCGGAGTCATCGGGGCCGCGGTGTGCAACGGCCTGAAGCATGTCGTCTATAACTTGCGGATTCGACTCACCGTAGATCCCGCAGATCCCGCACACTAGCCGGCTCTCCCCCGGAAGTATTCGAGGGCCTTCGATAGCCCCCAGTACGCATATGCGGAGCCTTCATCGATGAAGTGGTAGGGCCAGAGGCCCGACTCGAGCTGAGTCCGGCACAACCAGTCCGCAGCGCGTTCGATGACCTCCGGGTCTGCCTTGTCCGGCCATGATGTCAGACCGACCAGTACTATTCCCGTGCTCCAGGGGTCACTGCCGATGGGGTGGCCCTTCCAAGGGCCGAATCCGCCGTCGTCATTCTGTTCTCCGTGGAGGTAATGCACTGTACTGGTTACCAGATTGCCATCCGGACACTCGGCGCCACAAGCCGACAGAGCTGTCAGGGCAAAACCACCCTTGTAGGTCAGCCTGACCGATTCATCCAAGTCCTTCTTCCAAGCGTACGACAGCCACTCAACCGCCTTCCGGTCCCGAAACACGGGGAGCATGGTCGCAATGAGGCTGGTCGTTATTATCCTGGGGCCGTCTCTATTCGAGAGTCCCCATCCTCCCGCTTCGTTTCTCATTGTCCGAAGCCAGTTAATAGCACGCTGCACCTGGACCTCGAATCCTCCCGCCGTCAGCAAAGCCCGAGTGCACCAAACGGTTTCGTCTACGTCTGCCCACCCGCCGTCAGGTTGCTGGCATTCAGATATCCAATTCGCAAGTTGCGTCTCTGACCCAACAAGAGAAAGGAGCCTAGCCACCCGTACGGGCGGCACTCTGGGAGCGAAGTCGCGCAGGTTGCCCATCAAAGCCACATAAGTCCGACCAATAACCTGCCGGAGATTCTCTACTTCTATCATGCTTTTTGCTCCGCCATCGCACCCACCTTGCGCCGTATCTGGTCGTCAGTCAGCGCCCTGCAAGTGTTGCATATGTAATAGATGCGCTCGGTGGGTCCAAATGTCACATAATGGAAAGTGCTAGTCCATGAATAAAACTGCCCACAACAAGAACACTTGATCAAGCGCTGTACTGGGTCAACGATCAAGCCCGTGTCGCCGGGCACGACCCTATTCCGCTTTGCGTGGCCATTCAAGTATTCTTCCAACTGTGTTGCCAGGTGGATCCGGAGCCCTCCAGCCATTTCTTCGCCGAATTCCGAGAGAACAATGAGGGGCGCGCGCGTCCCGGACCTAGCCATTAGATCTGTCGCCAGCCATAGGATTCCCGGAAAATACAAGTGTTGCTTCCCATGAAGTACGTGGTGCCGAGTACAGTTCTCATCAAAATAGGACATCATGGGAAACCTTTCAGGTGCGATGCAGCCAACATGCGCGCACACCAAGCCAGAATCCGAATACTCGTTGAAGATGTCTGGAGTCCACTTAGTATCACAGGGTAATCCGATTGTCCCAACGAGCTCATTCCTGGCTACTAGCCTGAGTTTGAACCCGATGCTATCGCACTTGGAGCTGTCCTCGTGTATGGCCTTGGTCGGTATGACCTCAACATAGTCGCTGCAGCCCTCGGTCACCCTGACTTGCAGTTGTTTGGCGCCCGGATCGTTCGCGTTCGCGTCCTCAGTGCTCGCTGGTTCCAGAACCTGCGTATGCTTGAACACGTATCTTGCGCTATCAATTGTGGGTTCAAGCCGTTTCAAGACGCCGGGCGAAAGGCCAAGAATTACTGGTGCAAAGACCTTACTGTGCTGCTTCCCGATGCTCTTGCTCCGGTTCCTTTCCAATTCGATTAGAAGGTTGGTGATTCTTCCAAAGTCTTCAATGTGGTCAGGATGATTGTGGGACACGAGGATCGCAGTGATATCACTTATGCGAAATCCCTCGAATATGAAATTCTTTACAAAATCATAGCCAGGGTCAATTGCAATACCGAGGTCGATCATCCCACTCTCGTTGGTGTGAAACAGAAAGTAGCCCCCGCCTTCAGAAAAAGTGAGCGCGGGCGTGAATGAATTCCACCTCTTGAGTACCACAAAGCCCCAACCAGATGGCGTTTTCCAGGTATTGTCCTGTTCATAAAGGAGACGCTGAATGCGCTTGCGATTGGCCGTCAGCACTCCGTCGTAATAGTGCCTCATGTCAGCAATCTTGGTGTCTATGCCGTTAGGAAGAATGGAGTCCTTGTCGCGCTCATGGTACGTACAGTTAGGGCCAAACCGGTCGATTGCACGGGCACAGCCCTCGAGGCACTTCAGACTGCATGAGTGCAAGTGTCCCGTCGTCTGGCATTCCGGATTGTCGCTGGGGAAGAACCTCTTCGCCATGATCTTGCGGATTTCGCGGTGCCTATTGGCCTTTGGCCTCCTGAGACCGAGATCGTGAGCCCATTCCTTGAGTTCCGTGCGCTCAAACACAGTGAGTGGGGGTTTACGCTCGCCCCGAAGCAACTTCTGCACCAGATCTTTACAGTATTCTCTCCAGTCGCTTTGCATCTGTATTACCTTCGAGCTTACTGTGGGGCTCTGTGAACTCTTCTCGAGTTGTCTCATTAGCCGTCTCGAATTCTCGGTGAGGCTCGCCCGAAGCTCCTCCGCCAACGGTTGGTACTTATCCTTTGCCACGGCTACCAAGACCTCATCTTTCACAGGTCCGTCACAACAGAGGTCCAGGTAGTCTTGAACAGCTTGCAGAAGCACGTCGCCCGGCTGATGCAGGCTATCAATCACGCGGATAGTCATCTCGCACAGGGGTAGACCCTTGACCCACAAGGACAAGGCCTCTGTCACTTCGGGTTTGTCCTTTTCGTTTTCCCCGATCTGAGCTTTGATTAGGTCGGCGATGGTCTTGAGAGATTTTCCTCCGTCATCGAGTCCTTTGTTGCCAGCCTCCTCCGATGTCGACTTGACGGTGTTGAGCCACCACTTGTATTCCTGTTGTTTCCACTCGATCACAGAAGCACGTTGCTGTGATCGAAGAATCAGGCATTCTGTCTTTGGCTCCAAGAGGTCGCTCACAGTCTTTTCGAAATCGGGGGCCACAGACGAGTTGACTTCGCCCAAGTCGGATTTAGCCCGCCAAGTGAGTGCCATACGCCTTTCTTTCCAATAGCTAGCGTCGGGTTTCTCCAAGCTGTCATGCGAGAACACCCTGCTGCGGAGTGACTCCAAGACCCTTAGGGCTTCTTCGGTTCTTTGCATGTTAGTAAGGACATCAGCAGTCTCCACTGCCGCAGGAATCATTACATAGTAATCGAACAGGCTCTTATCCGAGTCGCCCCACTGCCACCACGAACCGATCCCGTCCCTCCCGAAGTAGTTGTTGTCTCGTATGGCTTCATGAATCTTGTCAAACTCCCTGAGCGCCTTGTCATGATCACGAACGTGAAAACATGCTTGAGCCTTGTTGTATAGCGCTACCAGCTCGTAGGGGCTCTCACCACCGCGCTTGCGGTTGTTGCTGCTCTTTAGTGCGGCGTTGAGCAGGTTGAGACTCTGATCTGCATACCCGACTGAAAGGAAGCCCGTGTAACACTGCGACACCTCATTCAGGTATAGCAGCCTCAAAAGGAACCTCTCACAGTCCCCTCTATTATCGCAGCCTTCCTTACCATCCCACACCCTCGAGACCGGCATCTTAGTCGGAGCCTGAGGCAGGTGAGCAAGAAGGTAGAGAGATAGACCGTCAAGTTTCTCAAGGAGATCGGAATCATGGCTCCCCTGAATCACCGCGCGGGCTCTCTTCGCCGTAATCAGCCTCAGGCAGTCCGGTGACCATTGCTTTGCCTCACCCAGATGATCGGCCACTTCGCCAATCTTGTCTTCCAGGTCGATGGTAGAATGTGGGCCCAATTGGGCAAGATGCAAAGGATCAAACGGCCAATCGCGGTCATCTGACGAGAAGTGCCAACCGAGATCATATCGTTCCGTATCGATGGCTGAGTCGTACCTGATGCAGAACCGTTCGAATTCGCGGAAGTCCTCTTGCCTCAAGACTTTCACTCCCGTCTATCTGCATCCGTGACAAGACGAGCACTGCCTGCACGCAACCTTCGGCCTGCTAACCTCAATCAGTTCCTGCGGGAACTTCATTGTCTCTTCTTTCTTCACTGTGGGCTTCTGGTAAGGTCGCTTCTGGGTGACAGTCTTCACGGCTTATCCCTCCTCAGCGCTATGCCCTCATTCACCAAGTCAGCCAACAACTGCTCCACGTCTTTTTGGGCTACCTCGGCAGTGACTTCGTACTCCTCGGCCAGCAACTCCGCAAGCGTCTCAACGTCGGCCACGCCTTCCGCGGCGATCGACTTGATAACTTGGTAGGCTTCCCGGTTTACCGAGTAGTGCCTTCCGTCCCTTGTGTTGAACACCCAGTATCTCCCGGCGTCCTCGACCTGACGAAGGGCAACGCCCTCTTTCAGTTCGTAGACATGTCCGCGTGCTTCCAGCAATGCGGGTCCTCCTCCAGGTAGTCGCCGGTGATGCAGTATGCCATTGCCCTGCATCCCCGGCACAGCGGGGCAAGTTCACACGCACCGCACTTCCCTTTGAGATTCGACGGATTCCTCACCGACCACAAAACATCAGAATCATACCATGCCTTAAAGACGCCGTCCGTCAATACGTTGCCGATCGGGATTGGCAACCGCCTGCAAGGATAGAGCGTCCCATCATGCATGATGGTCAGCGCATTGGTGCCCACGGAACACATCGCGCCAACAGTGCTGTCCTCCGCATCAATCAGGCAGAAGAGGGGTCGGTGCATCAGCACTCGAATGCGCCTGGTCCCAGTGCCAAACGCATGGACCGTCTTGAAAAGAGCCGCTGCGTCGTCTCTCGAAAGCACCAGTTCTCGCACCTCTGCACCCGAGCCCTCCGGCACAAACCTCTCCACAGCGAAGGCATCGACTCCTTCGTCCTCCAAGAAGCGAATCATCTCCGGGACGTGGTCGTTGTTCAGCTTCGACGCCGTCATCATGACACTCACCTGAAAGCCGTGGCCTTTCAGCTCCCTTATGGCTGACACCGTCGTATCGAACGACCCAGTCCCGCGTATGACATCGTTGACTTCACGGTAGGGCGATTCTAGTGACAGTTGCACCCTTCGGAGTTTCGACAGGCGATCCAGTCTCTGGAGGTCGCCGCCAGAAAGCAAGGAGCCATTGGTCAAGACATCGTAGTACGTAAACCAGTCGCTCCGATCCATGAGCTCCGCCAACCGGAAGAGGTCTTCGCGCCTGATGAAGGGCTCCCCGCCAGTCAACGAAGCAGAGCCCGGGCGCTGCCACTGGCGCAGTGCTCCTTCAAGCCGGTGGAAGACCAGAGTCAGCTGATCAGGTGTGAGTTCGTTTGCGCCGTCGTAAGAATCGTGGTAGCAATGTCTGCAGCGAAGGTTGCACCTCTGGGTGATGTGCCACTGGAAGTAGAATTCGCCCAGGGAGTTTCCGGTCATCTTGCCCCTTCCGGGCCGTGACATGTGGCCCTGCTTGCCGCGAGATTACGCCGCCGTTTCGCACTATAATCTATGCAAGAAGGCTGCTTGCCGAGAAGAATTCGGCGCAATATCGCCAGGGATTATGGGAGATTTCTCCTTGAGCATCGCGGACTCCTTCATTCGCTAACCGTGTCGATCCCGGGCTCGGCTCTCGGCGAGCGGCTGCCCGCTCCCCGATCAAAGCAGACTCCAGCGGTAGGTAACCCCGCCCCCGCGTCGTACTATCCCTGTAGGCCAACGATCCCGGGGGCGCCAACATGGACGAGAGAACCCTGTACGTCTACGAAACCAACGCTGAGGTCTTCAGCAAGCAGTACCGCTCGGCCGAGCCGATGCAGCTATATCACCTGATCACGGCCTTCTTCCACCCGGGCGAACCGACGGTCGACATCGGCTCCGGCAGCGGCCGCGATGTCGCCTGGCTCAGCGCGAACGGTTTCCCGGCGGTGGGATACGATGCCCTGCCCAGGATGGTCGCCGAGGCGCGGGCATCGTACCCCGGCATCGACACCCGCCAGGACAGCCTGCCCGATCTGAAGACCATCCCCGACAATGCGTACTCCAACGTGTTGTGTTCGGCAACCATAATGCACCTGCCAAGGCAGGACCTCATAACAGCGGCCTTCAACCTCGCCAGGATACTGAAGCCGGGCGGCCGGCTGATACTCACCTACCGGCCGAGCCAGGCGGATGGAGAACGCGAGGCCGACGGGCGGCTTTACACCAGCATTCCACCGGGAAAGCTGGTGCTGCTCCTGGAGTCGACGGGACTGAAGAACCTCGCCGTCGTCAAACAGCGCGACGCCTGGAGACCCGAGATAGCCTGGCACGTCATCGTGTCGGAGAAGGGCGCCGACTCACCGGCCCACGGGCTGAACCGGATACAGGGCGTCCTGGTCCAGGACCGGAAAGTCGCCACGTACAAGTTCGCCCTGATCCGCGCGCTCTGCCACGTGAGCCGCTACGAGCCGCACGTGGCCAGGTGGGGCCGGGACGACGTGTACGTCCCCCTCGCCTCGCTGGCCGTGAGGTGGCTAATATACTACTGGCCGGTCGTCAACGCCCCCGACTTCATCTCGCAGATGCATGGCGAGAAGCCGGGCGGCAAGAACCTCATCTCTTTCCGCCGGACGGTACAGGACCTCGCCGGTTTCTTCGGACTGGACGGCCTGTATGCGGTGCTCAACCACATCGACGAGGAGCCCGGCCTGTACGTCGCCAGCCTGAAGCGGATCGCCGACGCCATACGATGGGGACCTGTCACCTACGCTGGCACGAAGGGCCCCCGCCTGTTCCGGTTCGTACGCCGCCTCCCCGCCCAGCCCGGCGACCACCCAGGCGACAGCGGTCCCGATGACCCCTTTGGATGGGTAGTCGTCCCGCAGCCTATCTGGATGGACATCTCCCGCTTCGACCACTGGATCGAGGACAGCATCGTTGTCCGGTGGGCGCAGCTCACCGTGGAAATGAACCCCGGCATCACCATGAGCGAAGTACTGCCCCTCCTGCTGGCGAGCCCTGGAGCCAGACGCGGCACGGACGAAGTCCGCCAAATCCTGCGAGCGGCGGACACGGGTCTCGAGTGCGTCTGGAGCGGGCAGCCCCTCAAGGACGACTACAACGTCGACCACGTGATCCCGTACTCCGTGTGGGGCAACAGCGACCTGTGGAACATGCTCCCCTGCCTGCCGCGCCTGAACAACGAGAAACGGGACTGCCTGCCCACGCAAAGGCTGCTCGACCAGCGTGAGGATGCCATCGATTACTACTGGCGGCTCTACCGGTCGCACCTGCCGAAGCGGTTCGATACCCAGGTGCGGCGCGCCCTGGGGTCGACAACGACGTCCGCGAGCTGGGAGAGGCTCGCGCTGTCCGGTCTCAAGGAGACGGTGGAGAAACTGGCGTCGACGCGGGGACTACTGCGCTGGGAGCCACGAGGGTAGAGTCGCCTCACCCGGCTCGTCTTCGAGGCGCTGGTTGATGAGGAGATTGCGACGTCGAGGGCAGCCGAGATCGCTACGCCTTGACGCCGTTCTCTCCGTCCGCACGTCCGCCCTGGTCCGGCGAAGAAGCAGCGTAGCGCCCTGAGCGCTCGCGGACCCTGTCACAGAGTACCTTCGCTATCCGCTGAACACGGCCTAGACTCGCCGAAGCGTACTCCGTCGCCTCATACCTCTGGATCTGCTGTTCCTTCAGATTCAGCAGTTCAGCCAGCTCCCTCTGGGTCAGGCCGGCAGCGATACGCGCGTTGATCAGGGCCTGAGGCAGATCCTCCAGTTCCTCGAGACCAAGCAACCTTGGCTCTTGCAGCCGCAGTGCTTCGTACTGCCTCATTTCCTCACGAAGGTCCTCCAGTTGACTTCGAAGGGCATCCTCGTAGGACTTCCGCAGCAATGGATCCAAGTCAGCCGGAGGCTGGCGGACCCAATTCGTAAGAGCTTCCTCAACCTTTCCCGCCTGAGCTCTGGTAATCCGGTATTGCCGCTCGTTGTTTATCATGATAACCTCCGCAGGTCAAACGCGATTACGCCCCCCCACTTTTAAGGTCTCAAGCGCAGATCGAGGCCTCCGAGCATATCGACTCTCTGGGACGAGACTCCGAACCGCTCGACGAACTCGTCCCAGGTAGGCCAGTATGTTCCTGGTCGCAGGTTACCATGGGCGTCGAATCCTGGAATCATTAACACAATGATATCGTTGTGTCGCCGCCCAGTCAAGCGGAGTGAAGCCCGGCGATGCTAGCCGCGCCCCCGCACGGTTCAGGGCCCACCTGCGACCGTTCGCCGGGAGAACTGTCTTCCAGTACTCACCCCCTGTCCAACTTGTCTGACGCACGTGGCGCCTCCCCAGACGAGGATTAAGCGCGTCGTCACGATAGCTGTCGACGATTCCATCATTCAGGGGCAGGAGCGAGAGTCCGGTAGGCCAAGTGCATGAAGACAGGGCGAAACGCACTGTGGGAGAAAACGTGATCATATCCGCATAATCGGAATCATTGCGCAGGGTATGATCTCATTAAACGTGCACGCTCGTGCCTGCATCCACCCACCCGCTCGCAGCCTAGCGGCTCGTCTGGGTCACCGCAGAGTGCGGGCTGCGCCGGCATCGGCCGTCACTAGCTAGATGCCCTCAGAGCCGGCAAGGTTCACCGGCTCCGGTAGATACCTCTCCACGACGGCCACGACCAAGGGCGCCAAGTCACCGCGGTGGTCCTTGATGAAATGCAGCAGTTCGCGTTATTCAACGCAGTCATACAGGTGAATGAGGCTAGCAGAAGTGCTGGCGAAGTTGGCAGAATGGACCGAGGGCGAGCACCCATGATTCCCCTGGCAGACGCCATGGTGCTCATCGATCTCGAACACGTCGACGGGCTGAATTTGCTGCCTCAGATAGTGCTGGAACAAGACCCTCATAAGAGTCGTCAGGGAGCCTGAATGGTCCTGAAGTAGGTGTGGGGATGAGGAAGTTAGTTTTTCCCTGGATTGCATTTTCCGCAGCGCTGGCGTTATCCGCGGCGCTATTAGTGGCTGGGTGCGGTCCCGGCCAGGTCAAGCCTCCTGCCCGCAGGCTTGAGGACGCCAGCCTGGATCCGCAGGCAGTGCTCTCATCTATTCACATGGTCAGCGAATCCACCGGATGGGCGTTGAGCGGGAATTCGCTTCTATGGACTGTGGATGGCGGACGATGCTGGGAGGATGTTACTCCACCCGGGGCCCAAAGCGCGGATCGCGGCATCGAGGCAAGATTCCTCGATCCCATGACAGGATGGGTTGTGGCAGTCAGGGACGGCGAACCGATGGTGACTGTCTTCACCACCGCGGACGGGGGACTGACGTGGCGGGGCGTGGAGGTCGTGAAGAAAACCGGGGGCGGGCTGATCTACGGGGCGTCATTGGCCTTCGTCGATCTGAAGCACGGCTGGTTGATGATCGAACCCGAGCACGGCATGAGTTCCCGTCCGGGCGAACTGTATGCCACCAGCGATGGCGGGGAGCACTGGTCACTGGTATCGTCTACGTCAGCGACCAGGGACAAGAATGGAGATGAGAAAGGCCGTCTGCCATTCGGCGGCCCATTTGGTTTTCGCGACGTCTCGGCCGGCTGGCTTGCGGGCCGCCTGGGAGCTGGGTTTACGCCCGACCACCCGCTTTACATCAGCCTGGACGGCGGTCGCACCTGGCAGCCGCAAGACCTGGCTCTTCCATCCGGGTATTCTGACGGGAGGCTCGACGTTGTGTCTGCACCGGTGTTTTTTCCGCCTCAGCACCTGGACGGCCTCCTGACGGCTACCCTGGTTCCAGCAAGCCACAAAGCTACCGAGTACGCCACGGTCATCTACGTGACGCGCGACGGGGGACGGACGTGGCAGAGCCTGCCACCCATACGACCCGAGGCGATCGTGGAGTTTATCGACGCACGCAACGGGTGGACCTGGAGACAGGAACCCCGCGATAGCGGTTCAACCGCCCCGGTCAAAGGGTGCCTCTATCGTACCGTCGACGGCGGGAGGTCCTGGGCGGAAATAGCTCCCGACGAGGCGCTGGGGAAGTTGCTGCAAGACGGCTATGCGGTGGAGCAGGTTGACTTCGTCACAGAGAAGGCCGGTTGGATCCTGCTCAGCGTACCCCGGTTGCTGCCGAAATCCCCCGAGCACCCCAACCCTCGCGCAACGGTGCTGCTCAGGACGGTTAATGGGGGATACACCTGGTCCCCTATCGAGCCCCAGCTGGTCAGGAAACCATAGAAGATACGGAGCAGCACTCCCGCGAAACAATAGGAAGTGACTGGAATGCCGGAGAATACACCGACGTGATCGAGTAGAACACTGCAGGAGAACGCCGACCGGCCGAGGCGATGCAGGAGGCGATAGTGCGGCGAGAGTGGCGTGCACAGGGGGAATGGTCTTGAACTCGTTTGATCCCGGCTTCATTCAGAGGCAGCTGTGGGAGAAAACGTGATCATATCCGCATAATCGTGATCATTGCACAGGCTATGATCCCATTCACGTGCACGCTCTCGCCTGTATCCGCCCACGTGCACTCCCTCCGCCGGGGCATACTCCGTAACGGAGGTGCATGCCGCTGGATCAGCCCGGGTCAACCGGCCGCCTCTTCGTGCCGACCGAGGTGTACGTCGAGAGGGGAGCGCAGGACTACCCGCTGGGGCGGGCGCTTGTCGAACGCTACGCGGGGCAGGGCATTCCCATAATCGAGGTGGAGGCGCACCACCGCATCGAGCGCCTGCGAGAGGTTCCTGACAGGATGCTGCCCAGATTGAAAAGGGTCCTGTAGGCGTCGCGGCTGGCTGACCCCGCCGTGTTCGAGATCGGCTCCAACAGCGACCTCGTGCTGGAACAAAGGGCCCCCGTCTCTTCCGGTCCTCGCGTAAGCTCCCCGGCCAACTCAGCGACAGCTGGATCAAAGACAGCATGCCTCAACTAGATCTGAAGAGCGTATTCGGAGGCATTTATAGGAACGTCTATAACGACGGGCACGCTGCCGTGAATGCTGTCGCGAACGGCACGCTTGAGCTGGTCAATCGACGCTACCCGGATGCCCTTGGCTCCGAACGACTCGGCAACCATTGCCCAATTGACCCCACCCAAATCCATACCGTACCGTTCGAACTTGCGACGCGACTGAAGGACCTGTATCAGCGTGAGGCTTTCGTCGTTGAAAACGACATAGACGACGCTCTGCTTTCCCCTGACGGCTGTCTCAATATCGTGAACCATCATGGCAAATCCGCCGTCACCCACGACGGCCACCACCGGTCGGCTGCCGGCACACCGCTTCGCCGCAATCACCCCGGGTACGCCGTATCCCATTGACGATAAGCCATTCGACATGAAGAATGTGAGAGGCCGGTCTGCCGACCAGGCCTGTCCACCAAGAAGCTTGTGTGCACCAACGTCAAAGACAAACACGCCGTCTGCGGGAAGCTCCTCGCGTATGGCGGCCAACGCCTTCGCAGGTGAGACGCCTGGACCCGCAAGGTTCTTCGGCGCCACTATCGCGCGGGCTACGGATATTTCCTCAGCCGTCCACTCGTGCCTACCCCGGTAGCCAGCCGTGAGGGCAGACAGAGTGGCGGGGACCGACCCCACGAGGTAGTCTCCCGGCCATCCGGCGCGGTCACGCGGAGCATCTTCAAGCCAGATTACCGGCGAGGTCGCCGGCCACGTCTTGTCGGCTTCGCTCGCGTCAAACCCTACTCCAATTATGAGATCGCACTTTCCAATGAACTCGAGTGCGCGGTCGTCGGCGGCCATCCCCGTAGCGACCCCAACAAATAGTGGGTGATCGTGCGGGAATATCCCTTTGGCCTTGGGAGAAACCAGAACCGGTATTTCGGATCGTTCCGCCAGGACCCTTAACGGTCCGGCCGTAGACAGGGGTTCCACGTTGATGCCGACCACGAGGGCAGGCCGAGCGGATCGCTCCAGCCGCCCGAGTACTTCATCAAGGCTGATCGTGCTCGGCTGCTCGTCTTTCGGCGGTTGCTCCCCCTCACCGAGCGAACCCGGCAGAATGGCTTCCGAGCGGGATATGGTGCTGGCGAGCTCCAGGTGAACCGGGCCCCGCGGCCTGCGCAGGGCTACGTCAATCGCGGCGGAGATCGCCGCGCCCGCGTTCTGCCTGGTGACCCTGACAGACCACTTCGTAACCGGCCGGTACAGGGAGCACAGGTCTATCCGCTGGTGTGGCATATTCCCGTTACACCTCGGGCGCCATCTGTCCGGTAATCGCGATCACTGGGGAGCGATCCAGTTAGGCGTTTGCGACACCTGTAATCATGTTTGTGGCGCCGGGGCCGAGAGTCGACAGGCACACACCCGGTCTCCCGGTTATCTGTCCGGTGACATCGGCGGCGAAAGAAGCCGCTGATTCATGCCGCATAAGTATGAATGGCAGGCCGGCACAGCGGCCTGCTTCAACGAAATCGAGCACCTCCCCGCCCGGTAGCCCGAATACCTCCTGCACTCCTGTATAAGCAGAGCCTTGACAATCACTTCAGCAACGAGCAATTCACGTCCCCTCCCCAATGCGAGTTTTCGGCCGCCGCAACCGCGACGATTTCAACAGGAGCGCCCATGGCTTGAATGGTGTTGGCATGATTGAGATAGCAAATGATTGTCGCAGCGCAGGACGCTTCGAAGAAGGAGTCCGGGAGACTCCGCATAAGGTTTCCGCCGGTTGATGGGCGGAAGTGGGTGAAGAGCGCGGGCGGAGGGTGCGCCGGCAATTTACATGGGCATGGAGCTCGAAGTTGGTGTTTGGTCGGCCCCTCCCGCGTACCGCCCATATGAGTCCGGCTTAGATAGCCGGAGAACCCGTACAGGTGTATGCATCGCTGAACCCGTAAGTCAGAGGGCCCGCCGCGCTCGAAAGAAGTCTTATTGCAGGAGGCTATTGTCATGCCGCGCTACTTCGGACTCGATCTGCACAAAGACTACGTGCACGGTTGCGAATGGATTACCGGAGTTGAAAAGGGAAGGCATTTCCGATTCCCCAACACCCCGGAGGCCCGGCAACGATTTGTTTCTGTCGACATCGACCAGGCTAGCAGGGTGGCCATTGAGGTAACCGGGAATGCCTTTCAAATTCATGATCTTCTTTCTCCGGTCGCAGGTCAAGTGGTAATGGCTAATCCGGTGGAAATGAAACGCCTGGGTAGTGGGCGCCATACTGACCGTGTAGATGCGGAACGGCTGGCGAAGATGCTCGCTCTCGGCACAGTGCCGGCTGTCTGGGTGCCACCGCACGAGATCCGCGAAATGAGGGATCTGGTTTGCCTTAGAGAGCAACTCGTGAGGCAACGAATACGCAGCCAGAATGAGGCCAAGGGGGTGTTGGGGCGTAACGGCTACTCACTGGCTAGGAACAGCGACATCCGCAAGTGGTTAGCATCGCATAGTCGCGACATTCGGATTGGAGAAGCGGACTTGGCAATAGCGGTGAGCATTGTTCGCATGCTCAATTGCATTGATGAGGAAATCAGGGCCACGGAGTCCGAGATCGCCCGGCGTGCAATGTCCAACCCGAAGATCCATCTACTTATGAGCATCACCGGTGTAGGGCTTATCGCTGCAAGCCTGATCTGGGCTCGCCTTGGAGACGCTTCTCGTTTTCGTAGTCCAAAGGCAGTAGTCCGGTATGCTGGGCTCGACCCATCAGTACTGCAGTCAGGGGAAGAAGACCGACGTGGACACATCAGCAAGAATGGGGCTTCTGACCTGCGCCGTGTGCTGGTACAAGCCTTCTATCAGGTAGCGCTTCACGACTCGGAGACACTGGGGAAGTTCTTCCACCGTAAAGAGAAGCACCTGGGACGCAAACGGGCGGTGATTGCGACAGCACGCATACTCCTCATCGTCGCCTGGGCGATGCTTCTGACCGGCGAGCCGTACCGTAGTCTCAAATCCACGAGGTACACCCAGAAACTCAAGGCCGTGAGACAACAAGCTGGAGAGCTCCACAAGCCCCATGTCGCACTGGACAAGGCTCTGTGCGAGTCGTGCAGCCTGCTGACGCGCAGCAGAACCGACCATTCGATTCAAGCAGAGGCCGCCGCATAGAGAGGAACATCGATATCGGGGCCTATTGACATTCATCACAGGTGTAAATCAATCCAGCATGCCGCGTAACCCGTGCCCGAGGTCCAGCGACAATCGTTGCGCCGCTCTCGTTACCTCGGAAGACAGGCTCCCAAGCCTCTGCAGGATGCGGCCCGCCGGACCCGACACACTGAGGGCTGCACACACCGAGCCAGAGGCATCCCTCACGGGGGCGGCTACGCAGGCGACTCCTTCCTCCCGTTCCTCCCGGTCGACGCTCCATCCCTGTTCCCTGATCCTCTGGAGCTCCTGCCGGAGGGACTGCCATTCTGTGATGGTCGTGTTCGTAAACCGTGTGTACCCAGATGCCGACGCGAGGACCATCGCTTCCTCCTCGGGTCTAAACGCAAGGAACACCTTGCCGACTCCCGTGCAGTGAACGGGAGCCCTCGCCCCTATCCTGGTGAACATCCGTATGGGGGCCGGACTCGAGGCCTGCCCGACATAGACGACTTCCCCACCATCAAGCACAGCGATGTTCGCGCTTTCCCTTACCCGCAACGCTAGCTCTCGCAATACCGGGCGGGCCCTCTCAGGGAGTTCAAGTAGATCTTCGGCCGCAAGGGCCAGCTGTAGCGCTCTCGGACCGAGCCGGTATCTCCGGCTGGCGGCGTCCTGCTCGAGATATCCACACTCCCGCAATGTGGCAACGAGGTGATGAGTGGTGGAGAAATTGAGGCCAGTCTCCCTGCTAATCGCCGTGGCACTCAAGGGCTGGCGTGTGCTGACGAACAGGTCTAGAATCGAAAGGGCTTTGACGACCGACTTGATCATCAGCCCACTGTTACTCTTTGCCGCAATCATGACACTCACCCCCAAGTCTCCACGCCGGCACACAATGGTATTCACATTATGAATGTGGTATTTATGATGTAGACATTCTACAGGGGATTAATTGAACCCTGCCGAATGCGTAGGGTGAGATGGAGACGGCTGGCTGAACGGTCCGGCCGGGCGGGGAGGGTAAACCTGGTGGGACCACTTGCGGCTCTGAAGCACAGAGACTTCCGCCTATTCTGGTTGGGGCAGGCGGTCTCACTGATCGGCACGTGGACCCAGACGGTTGCCCAATCCTGGCTTGTCCTGGACATGACCAAATCCCCGTTTCTCCTGGGCTGCCAGACGATGGCTCAGTACGGGCCGGTCTTCGGGTTGTCACTTTTCGCGGGATGCCTGGCGGACAGGTTCCCGAAAAGGAGACTCCTGATAGTCGTGCAGTCCACCATGTGCGTTCTCGCGTTCGCACTGGGCATCCTCACTCTCGTCGGCCAGGTGTCTTACCTGCATATCATCATTTTCTCCTTACTCCTGGGTATCGCAACGGCCTTTGACACACCCGCAAGGCATTCGCTCGTGACGGAAATGGTGGGTAAGGAGGACGTGGTGGGAGCGGTATCGCTCAACACCAGCATACTCAACCTGGCCAGGATCGTTGGGCCCGCGGTGGCCGGGCTGGTGATAGGGGCATTCGGCCCGGGAGTGGCGTTCCTGTTGAACGGTGCAAGCTACATACCCGTGATAGTGGCGCTGACACTGATGGGGGACCATGGCCCCAAGACTCAGCACCCACCCTACCCAATGATGAGCCGGATGATTAGTGAGATTAGAGAAGGGTTCGCGTACGTTGATAAAAAGCCCGCAATGTCGCTGGCAGTGGTATCCGCGACCACGACATCCGTGTTTCTGTTCAACTACCACGTCCTGATCCCAGTGCTCGCGAGGGAAGTGCTGGGGGGATCGGCAACAGCAACCGGCTTCCTGATGAGCTCCATGGGCCTGGGCGCATTGTGTGGCGCGTTTTTTGGCTCGTACGTGAACCGGAACGGGCCGAGCCTGAGGGTAATTGCTTTGGGGATCCTCGGGTTATCGCTTGCCTCGGTGGTTACGGCTGTACTGACCTACCCCTCCGCATTATCCACTATTGCCATGGGAGCGTACGGGGCGTCGGGTATAATCGTCATGAACACCGTGAACAGCCTCCTTCAGATCAATTCACCGGATTACCTGCGGGGGAGGGTGATGGGGATCTACTCCTTGATAACCAGGGGGTCCCCGTTCCTCGGAGGCCTGTTCGCGGGTGCGATATGCGACGCCCTTGGGGCAAGGTGGGGCTTCGCGATCAGTGGCATGATAGGCTTTGTCTACTCCGTGGCACTTGCCGGCTGGGCCGGTCTCCGGGCACACGCCGTCCGCCGCGCGGCCTGACGAAGATAGGAGACCCGGCGCCGGTGGGTATGCACCGGGTCACAATCCCTCGAATGCCTTGACTGTTACTTCGCCCCGAAGGATTTGAAATCACGGACGAAGCCGCGGGCGCTCTTTGTGAAGAACCCCATTCCACTTCCAATGATTATTGTGTACCCCTGTTCGAGATATTGCTTTGGGTTCTCGTCGCCCCTGACCACGGCCCCGTATGGTTTACCCACGGCTCTGGCCCTCGAAACAACGTGCTCCACTGCCTTGTTAACCTCGGGGCTGTTCCGCTGACCGGCTACACCGAAGGAGTTGGACAGGTCGGTTGTCCCGATTATGACTCCGTCCACCAGTTCACAGTCAAGGATCTCGTCTATGTTCTCCACGGCTCGCTTTGACTCTACCATGCAGATCACAACGGATTCTGCGTTGGAAGCCGCGGTATAATCCCCCAGCGACCCTCCCAGGCTGTATCGCGCCGAGCGGACGGACGACAACCCTCTCTCACCCAGCGGGACATATTTCACGGCCTTGACGGCGCGGGAAGCGTCCTCCGCAGTCTCGACATCCGGGACTATTATGCCGGACGCGCCTATGTCCATTAGCTTGAGGATCTGCCTTGGGTTGTTGTCCGGCGTCCTGATGAGGCTAGCCATACTCACGACATCGGCCGCCATCACGAGCGTTTGGCACTCCCTCTCGTTGAAAGGCGCGTGTTCCGCATCAATGAATGCGAAATCAAACCCCACTAACCCACAGGCTTCGACTATTTCCGGGGAATTGATGGATACAGTACAGCCGACGACCGCCCTTCCTTCACGAAGAGCCTGCTTGAACTTGGCCGACAGCACAGGATCACTCCTCCCGTTGAATGGACGCGTAGGGATGCCTACACCGAAATGCGATCGATAACCATCCTGACAAAGCCGGAGGTGGTAACGCCGGCAGGTAGCACTGGAGACCCCCCGATTTTAGTCTCATCACAGGCGCCCCGGAGGGCCGCGTCGAGCGCGCTGGCGCCTTCCGGCATATCCAGCCAGTTCATCATCATACAGACGGCTCGCAGCATGGCCAGAGGGTTGACGTTGTTGCGGCCCGCCTGACCCGCTGGTGCCCCGTGGCTGGGGTAGAACACCGCGGACCGGTCCCCCACATTCTGAATCGCAACGATGCTACCGACCTGGCTGGCAACTACCTCCGAGAGAATGTCCCCGAACATATTGGTTGCGGCAATCACGTCGTACGCCTGCGGGTTCAGCGCGAGATCGCCCGCGAGCTCGTCTATCAACTTCTCGTCCAGGACTACTCCAGGATGGCGCTTCGATTCTTCCGTGAGACACTCCCTGAACATGCCGCATCCAAGCGGGAATACCACGCTCTTGTGCGCCACGGTAATCCGTTTGCGGCCGTGCTCGAGGGCGTACCGGAACGCAAATCCCGCTATGCGCTCGCACTTGAGCCGGGTGGTGACGCGCAACGAAATCACGGTGTCGGGCGTGGGCATGAACTCGCCGTTTCCTTGGAACATGTTCCTGTCGGAGAGGAAACCCTCGCTGCATTCCCGGATAATGACGATGTCGATTCCGTCTCTCGGAGATCCGGGAATCGAGACGCAATGCCGGATGTCGCCCCAGAGCCCCAGGGACTTCCGGATCTGCCCCATCGGGCTCGGTGGAGGACAGAGCTTCCCGGTTATCGCGCCTATCAACGTTGCCCGGGAGTTAATCATCGCCGACACGGTGTTGTCAGGCAATGCGGTGCCCGATTCGAGGTAACACCCATACCCCGCCTTATGGGGGACCAGCTCCACCGCGGTCCCCATCCTGGCGTTGAGCGCCTCCACGCAAAGGCGTGCCGCTTCCGCCAGCTCAGGGCCCACACCGTCGCCAGGGATCACGGGAACAACCACTTTCTCAACGGCCATGCTCAAGGCCTCCCTGGATAACGATGGATTAAGTATCTTGTCTGCCCGATGCCAGTTTAGCCCTCATGTACTCGAGCAGCCCCCCGGAGCCAACGAGGTCCAGGACGAAGTCGGTCAACGGCGTCCCCTCGATCGAGGCGCCTGTTGAGAGGTTCCTGATCTTCCCGCTCAGGAGGTCGGCCTCTATCTGCTGGCCTGTCTCGAACACCTCTGTGATGCCCTTGCACTGTATGGCCGGAAGCCCGAGGTTTATGGCATTCCGGAACGTGTACCTGGCAAAAGACTCAGCGATAACGAGTGTCACTCCGGCGCCCTTCAAAGCGACTATGGGATGCTCGATGCTCTTACCGCCGCCCCCGAAGTCCGTTCCGGCGATTACGATCTCGTATCCCAGATTCTTGAACCCGAACGGAACGTTCCTGACCGCCGGCAGCGCACCTTCGAGTGCCCATTTGCCCAGCTCCGCCGGGTCCATCTTATCCATGGTCCAGCGGTCCTTGCCGATGATATCGTAGGCTGAGACGCCGTCTCCGCACTTCCAGACCACTCCCCTGACGATGCTCTCCACGAACACACCCCCTCAGAACGCTCTAGGGTCTTCGATAACGCCGGCAACAGCCGAGGCGGCCACCGTGTACGCCGATGCCAGGTACACGCTGGACTTCGGGCTTCCCATCCTGCCCTCGAAGTTGCGGTTTGTGGTGCTTATGCACGCCTCGCCCGACGCGATGACGCCGGGGCCGGACCCGGCGCATGACGCGCAACTTGGGGTCATTATCGCAGCGCCGGCATCGAGGAATACCTCGATCAACCCCATGCGAGTCGCCTCGAGGAATACCCTCTGGCTCGCCGGGACGACCAGCAACCTCACGTTCGGATGGACCTTCTTGCCCTTCAGAATCTCGGCGGCCTCGATCAGGTCCTCCAGGCGCCCGTTGGTGCACGAACCGAGGAACGCCTGCTGTATCGGGGTGCCCTTTACTTCGCCGATATCCTTCACGTTGTCCACACTGTGGGGGCACGCGACTTTCGGTGCCATTTCGCTGACAACGATCTCGAAACTGCTCTCAAACGCCGCATCGGGGTCAGAAGTCACCATCGAAGCGGAGTCCGCAGGCATGTTCAGGTATTCAAAGGTCTTCTCATCAGCCGGGATGATGCCGTTCTTGGCCCCCATCTCGGCGACCATATTGCATATAACGAGTCGCCCGGCCACGCTCATGTTCTTGATGCAATCGCCGCCTATCTCTATTGCCTTGTAGATGAACTCCTCCGCCGGAGCGGCGGAGACGATCGTCAGGGCGAGGTCCTTGGCTGTGACCATGCGCGGTAAGGCACCCGATACTGAGAACCTTACGGACGGAGGTACCTGGAGCCATATCTTCCCCGTGGCCAGGATTACGGCCGCGTCTGAAGACGTGACTCCGCAGGCGAGAGCGCCCAGGCCACCGTACATCGTGGCATGAGAGTCGGTTCCGAGGGAAACCTCCCCGGGTAGTGTGAAATCCTCGACCATGAGCTGGTGCCCTATCCCGTGGCGGCCGATCTCGGCGAACCTGATACCATACTTCTTGCAGTACTCACGGCATTTCTTCTGCTGTTCGGCCCATTTCACTTCGGCCGGCGGGACCCTGTGGTCGGCGGCAACCAGTACCCGGTCCGGATCCCACACGGTTCTGGCCCCGAGGGACTCGAATTGGCTGAAGGTTATGACGCCCAGCAGGTCGTTGATAAGCAGCCTGTCAACCCGCGGCATGACGATCTCCCCGGGTTTCACGGCGGGTTTTCCGGCGGCCCGGGCGAGGATCTTCTCTGTGGCAGTCAGACCCACACAACTCACCTCCGATGAATCCGGCCGGTTGGACTCAACCGCCAAAAGCCCTCAACAATACGCCTGATGGGAAGCGGACATTCAAGACAACCACAAATACAACGTATACAGCCAGCAACATGCAGGCCGTGGCCATTACCGCACTCAACAGGCGTACCCTGGAAAGCACGATGAGGAACGCGGACAGCCAGAGCACCAGCGTAGGCAGGAACCCTATGAGGAACACCAGTACCGGAAACGCTGCCAGCGCGCCGAGATAGATCAAGGCCCTGTAATCGCCCTTCTGGTGCTCAGCAGGGGCGGCGGGCTTGTTGTCCCGGGGTTTCCCGCTTTGCACCCATTCACCGCTGGGGTCCAGGAACCTCATTCGCGGTGAGATGAACGTCAGCAGTTTCATCACGAGGGCCAGGGCGCAGCACCCCATCACCACGTACGGAAAAGCAACCGAGGCGGGGTGCAGGTTCAGGCCGGAAACGACGAGAACCGCCATGTAAGCCACGACCCCCGCGAGGAACACGCGCTCGTTGATGCCCTGTGCACTAAGGCCTTTCACAACCATTCAACCTCCTCGAGGCTGGTGTTAAACCGGCGGTTTTTCGCGGGTCATTTCAGCCCTTTTTCGTATCCGTGCTTCAGGTCCACCTCCAGCGGGTCTCTGCCGGCTCTTATCTCCCTGATCATGGCCTCCTCGTGCGCCCATATCCTCTCGGCTATGGCGAGCACTTCCAGCACCCTGCCTCCTGGAACGAATACTATGCCGTTCCTATCGGCAAACACGAGGTCCCCCGGGTTTACCTGGACACCGCAGAACCTCACAGTTGTGTTGATCGCATCCTGGACCATTCTCTTCCTTGCCGTTCGTGGGACTGTGCCCTTCGCGTATACCGGGTATTCAGCCTCCTCGAAATCCTGGACATCGCGCACCGCCCCGTCCACGACCGTCCCCTGTGCACCTGCCATTTTTGAAGCCCAGGCCACGATGCCGCCCCAGCCATTGTTTTGCAGGTCACCGGCGTTGTCGATCACTATTACATCGCCCGGTTTGGCGGTATGGGCCGTGACGAACCCGCCGTGGTGAACCTGCTTCTTGGTGCCCGCGGGTATGTTCCGCACAGTGAGGGCGGGGCCGCATATCGGCGGGCAATTCCACACGGGACGAACGCCGATCGCAACCTGGTTTGTCAGGCCCACCTCGTCCAGGGCATCGGATACATTGGTCGTAGCCATCTTCATAAAGCGCGGGCGCACTTCATTGAGGTCCCAATCACTCACAACAACTCCACCTTCCTGGTGTTGGTATGAATCAGGCGATATCTACCGGCGGTTCATTCTCGGGATGGACGACCATGTTCTTGAAGAACTTCGTCGCGCCCCCGCCCTCCACGATCTTGACCGCGATCCCCGATATAGGCTGGCCGCGCACCTGTATACCGGTAGACTTGTTCGTGATAACACCGGATACCGGGTCAACGTCCAGTATCGCGCCGTCTTCACATTCAAATGGTAGGTCGCCTATTATGATCGGCCTGAGCGCGTTGTTTATCGCATTCCTGTAAAACGCGCGTGCAAATGAGCGCGCGACTATCACTTCTATCCCCAACGCCTTTATACCGAGGACGGCGGTCTCACGGTGAGAGCCGCACCCGAAATTGTGGCCCGCCACGACTACATCTCCGGGCTTCGCGTTCTTCGCAAACTCCGGCCGGAAATCGAAGAAAACGTGCTTTGCCATGTCCTCGAGTGTGGGATCGCCGCCGAACCTGGTGGGGAATATGTTGTCCGTGTCCACGTTATCCCCGAAAACCCAAGCCCTGCCTTCCACTCAGATCACCCCAATATCAAACGAACTCGCGCGGGTCCACTATGCATCCCGCTATCGCAGACGCGGTGGTAGTCTCAGGCGACGCCAGATAGATGTCAGCCCTGGTACTGCCCATCCTGCCCACGTAGTTCCGGTTACTCGTGGCTATGCAGACTTCACCGTCCGCAAGCAAGCCCATGTGTCCGCCTATGCACGCGCCACAAGTCGGGTTGGTTACCAGCGCCCCGGCCTCGATGAAGGTCCGGATCAATCCCTCGTCCATCGCCTGCAGGTAGGTCTCCTGGGAGGCCGGAGTGACGATGAGCCGCACATCTGGATGGACTCTGTGTCCCTTCAGCATGCGGGCGGCCGCTCTGAGGTCCGAGATCCGGCCGTTCGTGCAAGAACCAAGGAACGCCTGGTCTATCCTGGTCCCGGCCACTTCAGACACGGGACTGGCATTCGACGGCCGGCTGGGCTTGGCCACCGTCGGGGGGATCTCACTCACGTCCACCTCGTGTACCTGTTCGTATTCCGCGTCTTCATCGGACCATACGACCTTGAACGGCTTGCAGCTCCGCCCGGACACGTATTCGATACAGCGCCTGTCCGGTTTCATTACCACGGCCTTGACGCCCATTTCAGCACACATGTTGCACACCGTCATCCGGCCGTCGAGCGACATGTTCCCAACGGCAGGGCCCGCGATTTCGAGGGACTTGTACGCCAGAGACGCTTCCCCGAAGATCCCCATCAAGGTCAGGGCCACGTCCTTCGCGGAGACCCCCGCCTGGAGCTCGCCCTTCAGAATCACCTTCACGCTTTCCGGGACTATTGCCCAGGTCCTTCCCGTCCCCAGGGCGATCGCGATGTCTGTGACTCCCCCACCCAGCCCGTAGGCACCGAGGGCTCCGTACGTGGTAACGTGAGCGTCGGGTGCAACGACGAGTTCACCCGGCCTGATGTGACCCTTCTCGGGCAGAACCTGATGGCATATGCCACCCCGTCCCGCCTCGTACCAGGTGGACACACCCATCCTCTTTGCGAACTCGCGTGTGACCTTGTGCCTGGTCGCCGCCGACGTGTTGGGGGCAGGCACGTAGTGGTCCAGCAACACCACAACTTCAAGATTGTCGGCCAGCCTTGCCGCCCCAAGTTCCTTTAGCGGCCTCTGGACGAGGAAGGTCCCGCCCTCATGCAACATCACCGTGTCGACCTTCGCGAACACCGTATCCCCGGGTCGCACCTCATTGCGTCCGCTGGCACGTGCGAAAATCTTCTGCGCGAATGTCTGGCCCATCACAGGATTCCCTCCCAACCCTCAGGCGTCCTGTTGCAGGTCCTGGGCTGCAAGGTACTCTTCCTGACTGCGCGGTTCGAGGGTAATCGCGTGCTTCGGGCACACCTGGCTGCAGAGAGTGCAACCGACGCACCTCGCCCTGTTTATCTTCGCCACGCCGCGCCCAGCCTTGTGGAAAACCTCGACGGCGCGGAACGCGCACACGTCATAGCAGCGGCCACAGCCCTTGCACTGGATTCCGTTTATCTGAGCGAACACCGGGGTGACTTTGTCTTTTATCTGGGACGGCTTCAGCGTGTTCTTCAAGGCCTGCCCCCGGAGGCTGGCGATGTCGGGGTACCCCTTGCGATCCATGTACTTGCCGATTTCCTCCAGCATCTCCTGTCCGTAACCGAGGCCGTACACGATTATTGAAGTGCAAACCTCAGCAACCGAGGCCCCCGTCATCAACAACTCCACTACCTCGTCCCAGGTGCGGACGCCGCGGCCCGCCATTATGGCGACGCCGGGATTGGCCATAACCAGTTGAGAGACATCGTACAGCGTCTCGGCCAGGTGGCCATGGCTGTTAACTGTGCCGCACCCGAAACCAACGGGGGTTGCGCTCTCTATGTCAATCCTCATTCCCTTGTTGTTAGCGTACATCTCGACACCGTCAGCCCCTGCGTCACGCAGGCCCGCGACGATCTCCTTTATCTCCAGCCTGCGGCTTGGCGGGAGCTTGCACACGATAGGGATGTCTACCGCGGAGCGAACCTTCTTGACCACGTTGTACGCGTCCTCGGGGTTCTGAAGGATGTTACCGAAATGGGCTGCGGCCGAGTCACTCTTCTTGATGACGTCCGCTAGTGTCGACGGACCCGGACAACAGAAATTCAGCTCGAGCATGCCCGCGCCTGCCTCGCAATAGGCTACGCCACGCTTCTCCCACTCTTCCATGGTGGCAGCCGCATACGTCCCAATCAGCAGGCAGTTGTGGTCCCTGGCATAGCCGGATACTTCCGCGATTACCTCCACGAATTTCTCGGGTCCAACGGGGGCATTGTGGTCGTTGTGAAACCACACCCAGTCGTGAGAAGCCCTTCCCCTCGAGCCGTACTCATAGCCGACCAGATGGTACCTGGTATAGGGGAACTTGTGGTAATACTCGAACTGCGAGGCCGTCTTCGTACAGACTGCCCCGAATCCGGCATCTATACATTTCCTGATCAGGGCAGCCCCCCGCGACAGTGGACCAGCGCCCAGGACCAGGGGGTTTTTCATCTTTACCCCGCAGAATTCGGTCGTGAGATCTGCCAACTCCTCATCCTCCCTGCGATATCGGAATGGGGCGGCCCCGTACAGCCGTGACCGGGGCCGCCTCTCACGTACTACTTCCTGAACATGGCCTTCAGGCTCTCGGTGAGTTGCTTATCCTCGATGGCCGCCTTTACCTTGGCTTCCATTACTTTCTGGTAGTCCTCGCCCTTCATGGGGTTGTTCTCGCCCTTTGCCTTCTTGACTTCGGCCTGGTACTCCGGATCCTGGAACGTCTCCCACATGGCCTTCCTGAGTATCGCAACGATCGCGGGATCGATCCCTGGAGGCGCAGCCAACACACGGTTCACGCCGAAGAACGGGGAGTTCGTCAGCTTATCGAACTGCGCACGCGGCATGCCCGCTTCGATGGCCGTCGGGGTGTCCGGTGAGCCCGGATGCCGCTTCGTGTCAAACACGCAGAAGTTCCGGCCCAGTCCCGCCTCAACCAGTTCCATGATAGTGCCGACCTGCGCGACGGTTGTATCTATTTCACCGCGTCCCATCGCCGGGTTGACTCCGGCGCTGCCCTCGTAGTGGATGTACTCGAAATCCACCTCGCTGGCAGCGTCAATGATAAACGGGTCTATGTGCTGTGAAGATCCAGCCCCGCCGGTGCCGCAGCGCAATGGCTTCTTCTTGCTCAAGGCAATGAGCTCGTCCCATGTTTTCGCCTGGACGTTCTTGGAAACACCGAGAGCCCTGACATCGTCCTGCCACATCCCGAGGTACAGGAACTTGGATACGTCAAACTGCACCGGTTCCGGACGACCGTACTGAGACATGACCGCACCGATGGCGTTGAATGCCCCCAGCGTATACCCGTCGGGCTTAGCCGCGTATACGGCATGGACTCCGATCATCTGCCCGGCGCCCGGCATGTTCTGTACAACGACGTCTACCTGTTTGGGCAGGTGTTTGGGCAGGAACCTCGCGACGGCCCTCGCTCCGAGGTCGTAGCCTCCGCCCGCGGCGGTAGGTACAATTATCGTGATGGGTTTATTGGGATAGTCGATTTTCTGGCCACCACCCTGTTGGCCGCATCCCGCCACGGAACACGAGACGACAAGCGTAAGGACTGCCAGGGTTATCACCGAATGACGCCTTCTCACAACGATCCCCTCCTTGTTCGTTTGTCGGTTTGAGGACAACTGTGACTGAATACCCCAACTGAACCCGTCTGGCACGTGGCTCTAACCATCCCCTCCCTCATCACATGAGCTAGGCTGTGGTGCCCTGCCCCTTCCTCCTCGCCATGAGGAAGCCGGGCAGCACCAGCGACAACGGTATCATCAGCATGAAGAACACCGAATACGGCCTCGTGAAGAATATCGCAGGAGAACCGTTCGAAAGCTGCATGGATATCTGGTAGGAGCGCTCCACCAGCGGGCCGAGGATCAAGCCGAGCAGTACGGGAACCCGCGGTATGTTGGATCTTCTCATCGCGTATCCCAACACCGCGAACACCACGGCGATCACCAGGTCCTCAGCCCTCTGCCTGGTCGCATAGCACCCCACCAGGCACACGATCGTCAGTAGAGGCGCCAGGAGCCTCGTCGGCACCACCGTTATCCTCGCAGCATACTTCGCAAGCCACAGTCCAATCGTGCACGCCACGAAGGCCCCCAACAGGTGCGCCCACAGCAGGGCGAAGACGGTCGGGAGCTGCTGGGTAATCAGCTTCTGCCCGGGAACAAGACCGTGCGTGATGAACGCACCCAGTAACACCGCCGTACTCGGACTGCCCGGTATCCCGAGCGATAACAGCGGCATGAGCGCCCCTCCCTCGGTCGCGTCGTTCGCCGCCTCCGGGGCGATAACACCCTCAATGCATCCCTTCCCGAATTGCTCGGGGTGCTTCGATAGGCTCTTTGCCTGCGAATACGCGATCCACGTCGAGACGTTACCGCCAACTCCAGGGATCGCCCCTATCAGCGTCCCTATCGTACCGCACAGCGCCACGAGCGGCAGGTTCCTCAGGGTTGCCCGTACACCCTTCCACGTCCCACCGCCGGACAGCTTCCCCGTGGCCGAAATCGTAGTGTGTTCGCTGAAGATCAGTACCAGCTCGGGCAGGGCGAGCATGCCAACCAGCACTGGAACAAGCGGTAGCCCATCCCATAAAGACATCAGCCCGAAAGTATACCTGGGGCTTCCTACCACGGGGTTGACCCCGTGCGTGCTGAGGAGCAGCCCAAGGCACGCGGCCACAAGACCGTTGAGAAGGGATTTCCCACTTACGCTGGCTACAAGGCTCAAACCCCCGATCCCCAGCGCGAACCACTCAGGGGGCCCGAACGACAACACAATCCGCATCATGAGAGGCATCACAGCGATGACCGCCAGGATCCCGAACGCGTGGCCCAGGAAGCTCGCGGATGCCGAAGCCCCCAGAGCCTCGCTTGCCCGGCCCTCTTTGGACATCGGGTAACCGTCGAGGGTTGTAGCGGCATTCGAACCGGTGCCGGGCGTGTTGAGGAGTATGGCGGAAATGGAGCCTCCAAAACACACCCCTCCCAGTACCCCGGCGCACATCATGATCGCGAAGTCCGGCTCCATCCCGTACGTCAGCGGTAGAAGCACACTCAACGCAACACTCGCAGTGAGGCCCGGCAAGAACCCAAAAATGTATCCGACCGCCGCCCCAACGAGTACGTACAAGACTCCCGGAAACGACAGGACTCTAACCGCGCCTAGCAGCGCAGCACTGGCCACCGGTTATTCCTCCCTGGTTACAATCACCACGCCTCGCTCGGCATCCACCTCAACCCAATCACCTGTGCGGATGTTTTCCACCGGATCCTTATCGCATCTGTGAACCAGGACGATTTTCCCCATTATGCAGCCGGTCACGATGACCGGGTCGCCCCTCGAATTGATGATGGCAGCCGGGGCGAGCCCCCTATCCGCAAGGTCGTACAACACGTACGAACCCCCTGTTGATCCTTTGCCAACCGGAAACACCAGGACCCTACCCGTTATCTTCTGGCCATAAAGCTCGTGCCCAACCTCTATTACGCACCCGGTAGTGGGCTCCACCCCGTTGTTGAAACTGATGGGCTCCCTGGTCACCAGGGCTACCCCCTTGGAAACGCCTTTCCCTACCACTCGTCCCTTCAGAACCACCGGTTCCATACTCACACCTCCCACTTCCCGCTCACGGCAGAGTCAATGCACGCAGCAGTAGTCCCATAGTGGGTCTTGAGCCCCCATGACGGCAGGTAGTGCGCGAGTTTAGCGGAATCGGTGCCTCCAGACCTGAAGCCCTTGGAGGCCAGCACCTCTTTGAATATGGTTATGTTGGGGCAGGTGTCCGAGATCAATTGCGCCCCCGCCTCGGTGAGTACCCGCGTCAAACCCGACCTCTCGCAACTCTGCCACGTGCTGTTCGCGGCAAATAACCACAACGCTACCCGGGAACTCACCTTCCGCCCGGCCAGTAACCCGCTAATCCGTATGATCTCTTCATAGTCCAGGTGCGGGCACCCCAGAAATACGCAGTCCACGTCTTCCTGGTCGTTCCTGTCCAAGAACCTCCTCGTCTCCTCAAGCTCCTTCTTTCCCGCTACAATCTTCTCCAACTTCCCGCCCCTCGTCGCCGCCTCGAGCACCGGCGCCTCCGGAGTCAAACCTACAGCGTGAAACATCGAAACAGAACCCGACGACGCCAGCGCCGCCCCTATCGCCTTTAACCCGTACTGAGGTATCCTCGCAGGTAACCCCGTGAATACCGGTACCGCATCCGGATACCGCTTCGCTACAAAATACCCAACACTCCCGTATTCACACGTGTCACCTACGTCCTCGGTCACTTCTACCTGCACCGTCGCTATCCGGTTCTCATCCAGGTGTAAACCATACTCCACCGTGTACCCCGTAAGCGCACTAGCTAAAGCCGCCGGACCCCCCTCCCGGTTCGTCCGCGCCCCAAGTACCGAGTTCGCAAACACCACCGCCGACGATTCACCCCACGCCACGTGCTCCCCAAACCTCGGCAGGTTCCCCACCAGGTACGGCGTGCACGTGTGGCACTTGATCCCTCCCATCCGACTGTACGACTCCGTTATCTCCATCTGCTGCGCCATCGTCTCCCGCGTAACCCCTATGTCTATCCCAGTCAAATCCGCAGCCCCAGGATTCAACGTCGTCGTCGTGACAAACCTCGCACCCATGTCGGCACACCACTTGATGTACTTCCTCCCAGCACGCCTCGCCGTCTTCGCCGACGCACCGGGCATGTGTACCTTCCGTATCGGTATTAAACGCTCAGCTCCCCAAAAATCCGCAAGCTCCATCAATATCCCCATAGCCTGCTCTACCGGTTCCCCAAATTCCCCCTCGCGCGCCCGCCTCTGCCATTCATTGAGCGTGAACGCCAATCGAAACCACCCCTCTTCTTCCTCCCAAACTGTGCGTAAAGCCCGTCCCTACTCAAACCCCCAATCCCTGTCGCACGGAGGCCCGCACCAGGGCCGCCGCCCTGGCGTACGATCCTTATCATAATGTGATTATTCCTTATCGCCTACTGTGCAATAAAAAACGCCGTCCTGACCCGGACCGTGCAGTAATCTCAACGGAGCGGGTTGGAGCATGTAGGACCGTGAGAACATCCGCGCAAGCCCTCCGGTGCAGGCGTTTTACGGAATACCAGGCACTTCCCGGGTGTGCCCCGCGCATGCCTCGTTCCGCCGTCTGCCGCCAATCGGGCCTCCTGGCTCAACATACTACCCACCCGAGGCTTCCCATCCATATTCACGATGTGATACCATGTTATCGTGATTTGCTTGTAGTGTTCGAGGCCGGCATACGTAATCCTTCCGGCTCCAGATAAAGTTAAGTGGGGGTGTGCTCGATGTCGGAAGTCCAGGTTATCGACAGGGCTTTTGCCCTCATTGAACTCCTGTTGGATGACAACCGCCCGGTACACCGGGGCATGTCGGAGTTGGCCAGACAGTCCGGGATGCATGTTGCCACGGTCAGGCGCCTTCTCTCGAGCTTGAAAGCCCACGGTGTTGTCTCTCAGGATCCGGTCACCCGGAAATATACCCTCGGCCTCACGATGATCCGATACGGAGTGGCCGTCTGGCAGGCGGTACCAATTCGCGAGTATGCTCGCGCTCCCATGGAGAGGCTCTGGAAGAACACGGGAGAGACCGTCTACCTCGTGGTTCGAGAGGGCGATTGTGGCGTACTCGTTGACAAGATAGACACCCCTGACCCGGTAAAGCTTGTCGAACCCCTTGGAAAGCGCGCACCCTTATACGCCGGAGCAGCCAAGAAAGCCATCCTCGCCTTCTTGCCGGAGCATACGCGGGAGGACCTCATCAAATCCTACGTGTACGAAAAGCACGGACCCCGTACTCCGGAGAATGCCCGCCAGCTACGGTTTCAACTGGAACAAGTACAGAAGGACGGCTACGCCGTCAGCCACGAGGAGGTCACCCGAGGCACGACCGCAATAGCCGCACCCATCTTTAACGCCCGTGGTCAACCCGTAGCCGCCTTGAGCGTGGATGGTCCATCATATCGTTTTCACCCAAACCGCGTGGACCAGCTAATTGAAAAGGTCAGGTCCGCAGCCCAGGAGGTCTCTACCGCTCTGAGATTAACAGGCTATGGGCTCCTCGATAGCCCTTAGCGGTTGTGACGTTCAGGGCCTCCACTTCCCCGAGACTGCAGCTTCGAGACACGCGATCGTCGGCCCAAAATGAGTCGGCATCCCCCAGACTGGGAGGTAATGGGCCAGCTTTCCCGAGTTAGTCGCGGCCGATTTGAAGCCCTTGGAGGCCATTATTTCCTTGAACATCGTTATACTGGGGCAGGTGTCCGAGATCAATTGCGCTCCCGCCTCGGTGAGTACCCGCGTCAAACCCGACCTCTCGCAACTCTGCCACGTGCTGTTCGCGGCAAATAACCACAACGCTACCCGGGAACTCACCTTCCGCCCGGCCAGTAACCCGCTAATCCGTATGATCTCTTCATAGTCCAGGTGCGGGCACCCCAGAAATACGCAGTCCACGTCTTCCTGGTCGTTCCTGTCCAAGAACCTCCTCGTCTCCTCAAGCTCCTTCTTTCCCGCTACAATCTTCTCCAACTTCCCGCCCCTCGTCGCCGCCTCGAGCACCGGCGCCTCCGGAGTCAAACCTACAGCGTGAAACATCGAAACAGAACCCGACGACGCCAGCGCCGCCCCTATCGCCTTTAACCCGTACTGAGGTATCCTCGCAGGTAACCCCGTGAATACCGGTACCGCATCCGGATACCGCTTCGCTACAAAATACCCAACACTCCCGTATTCACACGTGTCACCTACGTCCTCGGTCACTTCTACCTGCACCGTCGCTATCCGGTTCTCATCCAGGTGTAAACCATACTCCACCGTGTACCCCGTAAGCGCACTAGCTAAAGCCGCCGGACCCCCCTCCCGGTTCGTCCGCGCCCCAAGTACCGAGTTCGCAAACACCACCGCCGACGATTCACCCCACGCCACGTGCTCCCCAAACCTCGGCAGGTTCCCCACCAGGTACGGCGTGCACGTGTGGCACTTGATCCCTCCCATCCGACTGTACGACTCCGTTATCTCCATCTGCTGCGCCATCGTCTCCCGCGTAACCCCTATGTCTATCCCAGTCAAATCCGCAGCCCCAGGATTCAACGTCGTCGTCGTGACAAACCTCGCACCCATGTCGGCACACCACTTGATGTACTTCCTCCCAGCACGCCTCGCCGTCTTCGCCGACGCACCGGGCATGTGTACCTTCCGTATCGGTATTAAACGCTCAGCTCCCCAAAAATCCGCAAGCTCCATCAATATCCCCATAGCCTGCTCTACCGGTTCCCCAAATTCCCCCTCGCGCGCCCGCCTCTGCCATTCATTGAGCGTGAACGCCAATCGAAACCACCCCTCTACTGTCCCACGTTCGCCGGCCTTTTCCTCCTGGCAAGCAGGAAGCCGGGCAGCACCAGCGACAACGGTATCATCAGCATGAAGAACACCGAATACGGCCTCGTGAAGAATATCGCAGGAGAACCGTTCGAAAGCTGCATGGATATCTGGTAGGAGCGCTCCACCGCGGGCCGAGGATCAAGCCGAGCAGTACGGGAACCCGCGGTATGTTGGATCTTCTCATCGCGTATCCCAACACCGCGAACACCACGGCGATCACCAGGTCCTCAGCCCTCTGCCTGGTCGCATAGCACCCCACCAGGCACACGATCGTCAGTAGAGGCGCCAGGAGCCTCGTCGGCACCACCGTTATCCTCGCAGCATACTTCGCAAGCCACAGTCCAATCGTGCACGCCACGAAGGCCCCCAACAGGTGCGCCCACAGCAGGGCGAAGACGGTCGGGAGCTGCTGGGTAATCAGCTTCTGCCCGGGAACAAGACCGTGCGTGATGAACGCACCCAGTAACACCGCCGTACTCGGACTGCCCGGTATCCCGAGCGATAACAGCGGCATGAGCGCCCCTCCCTCGGTCGCGTCGTTCGCCGCCTCCGGGGCGATAACACCCTCAATGCATCCCTTCCCGAATTGCTCGGGGTGCTTCGATAGGCTCTTTGCCTGCGAATACGCGATCCACGTCGAGACGTTACCGCCAACTCCAGGGATCGCCCCTATCAGCGTCCCTATCGTACCGCACAGCGCCACGAGCGGCAGGTTCCTCAGGGTTGCCCGTACACCCTTCCACGTCCCACCGCCGGACAGCTTCCCCGTGGCCGAAATCGTAGTGTGTTCGCTGAAGATCAGTACCAGCTCGGGCAGGGCGAGCATGCCAACCAGCACTGGAACAAGCGGTAGCCCATCCCATAAAGACATCAGCCCGAAAGTATACCTGGGGCTTCCTACCACGGGGTTGACCCCGTGCGTGCTGAGGAGCAGCCCAAGGCACGCGGCCACAAGACCGTTGAGAAGGGATTTCCCACTTACGCTGGCTACAAGGCTCAAACCCCCGATCCCCAGCGCGAACCACTCAGGGGGCCCGAACGACAACACAATCCGCATCATGAGAGGCATCACAGCGATGATCGCCAGGATCCCGAACGCGTGGCCCAGGAAGCTCGCGGACGCCGAAGCCCCCAGAGCCTCGCTTGCCCGGCCCTCTTTGGACATCGGGTAACCGTCGAGGGTTGTAGCGGCATTCGAACCGGTGCCGGGCGTGTTGAGGACTATAGCGGATACAGAACCCCCGAAACACACTCCGCCCAGTACCCCGGCGCACATCATGATCGCGAAGTCCGCTTCCATCCCGTACGTCAGCGGCAGAAGCACACTCAAGGCGACACTCGCAGTAAGACCCGGCAAGAACCCAAAAATGTATCCGACTGCCGCACCTCCGAGCGCATACAGGATCCCCGGAAAGGAGAGGACCCGAATCACGCCTGACACCGCCGCATCGGTCAATGTACTCCCCCCTTCTCATAGTTCAATCTCTCGCTGTTATCGCATGTTGTACCGCCTCCTGATGATGTTGCTACCGCCTGATGATGTTGCTGACCGCAGTCAGGACCAGCACCACTGGCACCACTTTTTCGAAAACCGGCTGAGACACCCGGCTGAACACCCGGTCCCCGGCAATGTTCCCCAGGATGGCCACCGGAACGAGGGATGCCGCAAAAGCGAGCACCTGGACAGTCATGACGCCGGATAACGCAAGAACCAGGATGCTGATCGTATACACGACAGCGAAATAGATGGATGACGTCGCGCGGAACTCCTGCTTGGGGGCTCCCGCATGGCTCAGGCAGAGTATCACGGGCGGTCCAGGCATACTCACGCTGGTTGTCAACAGACCCGAGATGCCACCGGCCAGCAGGTACCACCGCGACCCCAGTGGTACCGGTTCCCTGGAGGATAATACCTGGTTACGACGGGCAGGTAGTGCTCTTGCGAGGAAAACGCATCCGATTACAAGGGTAGTAACACTCGCAAGAGTCTTGATAATCGCGACGTCACAACGAGTAATTATGTAGGTCCCGGCAGGAATCCCCGCAAGGCTTCCGACCACGAGCCACTTCAGAATCGTCCGGTTGGCGTGTTCCCTGGTCCGCCAGGACAAGACGAGTAGAGAACACAATGAGACAGCCATGTTAGTGCAGACTGCAACGCGCGGCGGCAGGATCATCAGTAGCAGGGGGACTGCTATCAGTGCGAAGCCGAATCCAGTAATCGCCTGGAGTGTAGCCGAAACGTACACCACAATTGAGGTCATGAGCCACTGGCCGGTAAACATGGCGCCCCTCCTTCTACGTGCGGTCTCTATGGCGATCGGCGATGCAGGCGACCATCTCGTCAATCGAGTCGAATACCCGGGCTCCGGCTTCCTTCAATGTAGCCTTCTTTGAAGCAGCGGAGTCGCGGGTATCCCGGAGAATAGCGCCTGCGTGTCCCATCTTCTTCCCCGGAGGTGCGGATGTACCAGCCACGAAGGCATATACGGGTTTCTTGTACCCCGCGGCAATCAGTCTCGCCGCATCTTCGGCCCCGGTTCCACCGATCTCGTCAACGAGCACGATTCCACCGGTCTCATCGTCGGTCTCAAACATCCGCAGTGAATCCACGAACCCAAGCCCCCGGACGAGGTCTCCCCCTATGCCTATGCACGTGGACTGCCCCACGCCGTTCTTTGCGAGGTTGGACGCTATCTCGTGACACAGAGTGCCACTCCGTGACACGATTGCGATATCGCCGGGCCGGTACATCGACCCGGGCATGATCCCCACCTTGCTGCGCCCGGGAGATATGACTCCAATGGTGTTGGGACCGACCAGTGTCACGCCCACGCTTCGTGCCAGCGATTTCAGGCGCATGGTGTCGTGGATGGGGACGTGCTCCGTTATGATGACGACCACCCTGATGCCGTTCGCTATGGCCTCCTGTCCGGCCGCAAACACCTGGGGCGGAGGGACGAGAATGAGACTTGCGTCGATATGGTGGGATTCTCTGGCAAGGCTTACGAGGTCGTAGACCGGGACACCGTGAACGGTCTGCCCCCCCTTGCCTGGAGTCACGCCCGCCACGAGATTGGCGCCGTAGTTGATGGTCTGAAGCGCGTGGTAACTGCCTTGCTTGCCGGTTATCCCCTGTATGATGATGCTCGTGTCCCTGTCAATCAGCACTCCCATAATCAGCCTCTCCTCTTGAAATAAGGCCGAACAATCCCCTGATGGCTTCTTCAGTGCTACCGTGTTTGACAAGCAAGACTCCGCGCTCCTCAAGGAGGGCCCATCCCTCATCCTGAGAATGCCCGCGCATCTTAACCACGATTGGAATTCTCACCCCATCATCCAGTACAGCCGAAACCCCCTTGCTCATCTCGAGACAGTTGTTGATTCCCCCAAAAACGTTTATGAGGACTCCCTTGAGGTGGGGGTTTCGCAGGACCAGTCTCAGGGCCAGGGACATCCTCGCGGCAGTGACCCCTCCGCCGGTGTCCAGGAAGTTGGCCGGTTTACCGCCGAGAAGAGAGACCAGGTCGACGGTGGCCATGGCGAGGCCGGCCCCTCCGGCTATCACGCCGATCTCGCCCCGTTCGTCTATCTGAACATACTGCAGCCCGGCTTCCCGGGCTTCTTCCTCCAGGGGATGCCGCTGCTCGCAACCGGGAGAAATGGCTATCGCACGCCTGAACGAAGCGGAATCATCCAGCACGATCTTGGCATCGAGGGCGTAAACCTCATTCCCGGCAACGACAGCAAGCGGGTTGATCTCCGCGGTGATCGCCTCGACACTGAAGAACAATCTCACCAGGGCCTCCAGTACTGCAGCAGACTTCAAGAGGACCTCCCCCCGTCCGCCCATCCCGTACGCGCACCGGAGCAGCTCGTGCCACGCCACCGGGTTGAGTGGGTCAAGGGGTATCGTTACGGGCCTCGTGGCCCTCGATTCGTCTTCAACGCCAGTCCCACCCTGGGCCAGGCATATCAGCACGGGCACCCCCAGTGCATCGTCAATCGTGATACCAGCGTACGATTCCGTGGCGACGCGCAGCCGTTCTTCCACAAGCACTTCCCCGACCCGTTCTCCATTGACGAGACTCCCGAGTAGCGACCGTGCCGCCCCTAGGGCCTCACCAGGCGTGTTTGCGAACAGCACGCCTCCGGCCTTGTGCCTGTGTCCCGATCGTGTCTGGGCTTTAACTACCACGGGACCCCCTATCTCGACCGCAATTTTCTGGGCCTCTTCAGCACTGGCTGCAGTCTTTCCCACGGGGGTCTTAACGCCAAAACTCCCGAGGAGCCTTTTCCCCTGGACTTCTGTGAGATCCATCAGCAAATGCCCCCTGCGCCCTCCGGCCGGGCGAGCGAGATTCCCATTTCAAACACGCCAAGGTTCGCTTGCGCCAGTACCCCGGAAAATGTGTTTCGCAACGATTGCTCGATCCAGTCTCGTCTTACCAGCTCGTATAAGACAGTCAGCGCTCCAAGCATGACCATGTTTGCCGCCACGCGGTGCCCTATTCCCTCGGCTGAGGCGGTTGCCGGTATCATGTTCAGCCTCCTGACACTGGACAAAGCGGGGGGCACGGAAACCAGCGTGCTATCAATCAGGACCAGCGAATCCGGGCCGGCCAGAGGCGCATATTTCGCGAAGGCCTCATCGGACATGATCAAGAGTGCGTTAGCCCTGGTAATCCTCGTGTAGTGAATCGGCCGGTCAGAGACGATTACCTCAGTCCTGCACATTCCGCCACGGGCCTCCGGCCCGTACGAACTGACCTGGGTGACTTCCATACTTCCGTGAAGCCCGAGCGCATCGGCCAGCACCCGACCAGCCATGATTATCCCTTGACCGCCGTAACCTGCCATCAGTATCTCTGAGCGCACTCACCAGGCCTCCTGCCAGCAGAATTCAACGAGGCTGCCCGCCCGTGACATCAAGGCACATGTCCGGACAGATCAACTCGCACTCCATGCACCCCGTACATCTGTCGGGATGCGTGACTCGCGCCGTGGTAAAGCCCCGTGCGCCCCTCTCGGAAGACAGTTCCAGAACGCCCCGCCTGCAGGCATCAATGCACAGGCCGCACCCTCTACAGACCATGTTGTCAATGGAGACGACCATAACCTACTCCTTCTCATGTTTAATCACTAACCCGGCAAACTCGGGGACGTCCTTCCGGTGAAGAATGGTCCCAAGCGGCACCTTCGTCTCGTCCGGATAGTCACGCAACTGCTCCACCTTCGCCGTTCTCTCCCTGATAATGCGGAGGAGGACCGGTGGAGAGTCCTCACCCTCCAGGTATCGTCCGGCCTGCGTGGGGCATTGTGAGAGTATCTCAACGTACGAGAACCCATCGTGTTCCACCGCTTCCACCAGGCACCGGGAAATCTGCCGAGGGTGAGCCGTCGTCCAGCGCGCAACATACGTTGCTCCCGCCGAGATTGCCAGACCACACCCATCAAGTGGCCGTTCCAGGTTACCCCTGGCTGTAGTTTTCGTCTTGCCACCCAGTCGCGTGGTCGGTGCTGCCTGGCCGCCCGTCATGGCGTAGACCCCGTTGTTGATCATGACAACCGTCAGATCGATGTTGCGTCTTGCTGCGTGGATGAGATGGTTGGTGCCTATTGCCAGGCAATCGCCGTCGCCGGTAAACACAATGACCTTCAATGAGGGATTGGCCAGTTTAAGTCCTGTCGCGACGGGGATTGCCCGCCCGTGGGCCGTGTGGATGACGTCTTTGCGTATGTACGTGGGGAGCCAGCCGGAGCAACCGATTCCTCCAACCAGGCATAGCGAAAAACGGTCATCGAGATTCCTGAGCGACCTGAGAGTCGCGTTGAGTACGGTGCCGGTGCCACAGCCCCTGCAGAATATTGTGGGGAATGCCTCACGCCTGATCAGACTCTCCAATTCAGCCAGCATGTGACGAGGCTCCTTTATCAATTTCGGCGAGGATCTCGCGCGGTGTGTGCAGCTCGCCCCCGATCTTCGGCAGGGATACGACCTTTGCCGTTCCAGCCACTACGCGTGAGACCTCGCGGCAAATCCTTCCCGAATTCATCTCGGGGACGATAATCAGCCTGGCGTCTTTCAACAGCCTTTTCAGCGTCAAATCGGGAAATGGCCACAGGCTGACGATTTTGATGCACCCCACGTCGACCCCGTTGGTCTGAGCCATCTCAACAGCTTCCAGGGATGGCCGGACGCTACTGCCGTAGCTCAACACGACGACGCTCGAGCCTTCCGTGTGAAACGGCTGAACGTCCTCAAATTCGTGAGCGTTATCCAGGATCTTACGAGTCAAGCGGTGTATGAACGCGGCGCTTGCATCATGCAAGTGTCCTGCCCTGACCCCGGCTTCGTCGTGCAATTGGCCTTCCACGAGGAGGTTCTTACCTTCTCCAAAGACGGCGGAAGGGGGCACACCCCTGTCATCAGGGCTGAAAAGCCTGAAGACTTCCCCGGCCGGGTTTCCCGGGGGGCCAGGTTGACGTGGCGTCTTCTCAACCCATACCTGATCGGGGATCCTCACCTTCTCCCTCGTCCGCGCGATCGTGGCATCGGTGAGAATAACCACGGGGGTCCGGTACTGGATGGCGGTATTGAACGCTCTCACGGTAACATCAAACGTCTCCTGAGTAGTTGAAGGGGCGAAAACGGGTATCTCGTAGTCCCCATGGCTGCCATACCTAGCCTGCATGACATCTTGTTGAGACGCGGACGTGGGTTGACCGGTGGCGGGTCCGCCTCTCTGGACGTTCACGATCACGCACGGCGTTTCGGTTACGGCGGCGTACCCAATCCCTTCTTGCATCAGGCTGAAACCGGGGCCGGAAGTAGCGGTCATTGCTATCGCGCCGCCCCACGCTGCCCCGATAGTCGCGTTGATGGAGGCCAACTCGTCCTCCATTTGGATGAACGCACCGCCGCTATCAGGTAGCCGATACGACATCATTTCCAGAATCTCCGACGCGGGGGTGATCGGGTATCCTGCAAAGAAGGAGCACCCGGCGCTGAGCGCACCTTCCACACACGCCTGGTTGCCGTCCAGTATCCACGTCCCGGGCCTCGGGGGGGTCACAGATATGCGCATATCGGACTTCACTTCCATATCACTATATGATACGATATTATCGCCTTATGTAGTACGTATTCGTGTTTGGTGGTCCAGATCCTCTCGTGATCTGCACGAGTTTTCGGGGCATATTGAGCCGCCTGGAAACCCGGGACTACAGACCACTTGACCACAATCAGAAAGGCGGTGTATGTCGTGGAGGGAGTTCGCATCGTGATTCCGGACGATTTTCCGGTGGCAATAACCGGCACTCCGGCATTCGACCGGCTGAAGGCTGTGGGGGCCGTTGCGGCATATAACAGCAAGGCATCATCGCAGCAAGAACTCCTGGAAAGGCTGAAGGAAGCACATACCGTGGTGAACATCCGCGCCTACACGAAGTTCACCTCACAGGTCCTGGAAAGCCTGAAGTGCACTCTCAGGCACATCGCCATCTGGGGCGTTGGAACCGACCACATTGACCTGGACGCCGCAAAGCGCCTCGGGATAACCGTGAGCAGTACCCCTGACACGGCCTCCGAATCGGTGGCAGAGCACTGCCTGGCCCTGATGCTGGCACTCGCCAGGCGGATTGTCGAAAACGATTCCGCCATCAGACAGGGGGGATGGCGCGGGCCCATGCTGGTCGAGTGCAGGGGCAAAACCCTGGGGGTAATTGGGACCGGCTACATAGGAACCGCTTTCGCCCGGCTTGGCATGGGCACCGGCATGAAAGTCATCGCTTGGGACCCATTCGGACCCGATCAGCAGAAGGCCGAGCGCGAAGGCTTCAAGTACGTTGACGCGCTCGACGAGTTGCTGGCGGAGTCAGACGTCGTGGCCATTCACGTGAGGAGTGGCGATCTGACGCGCGGAATGATTGGCGCCAGCCAGTTCGCTCGAATGAAGGACGGCGCGATATTCCTGAATACCGCGCGAGGTGATCTCGTCGACGAAAAGGCACTGGTCGAAGCGCTACGCAGTGGTAAGCTGCTCGGGGCGGGACTCGATGCCTTTGTGCAGGAACCACTGCCCAAGGATAGCCCACTCCTCGAGCTGTCCAATGTCGTCCTATCGCCCCATACTGCGGGGATTACCGCTGAAGCAGTATCCAGTGGGCTCATGCGGTGCGTTGACAATGTAGCTGACTTCCTGGCAACAGGTAGTGTCAAGCACAGAGTCGTCTAGTTGGAAGTTCGCGCGAGGGAAAGGCAGAAACGGCCGGTGTAAAGCGGTTTTCTCTGCATCGGTCTTTTGATTTTTCGTGGCTACGTCGGTGAGCGAACACCTAACAGATGGCATATCTGCTGTTGCCTCTCGGTTGGTTCGGTCAGTCTGGTGACGGTCTGGCCGGGGAGTGTGACCACGAGGGTGAACCGGTCCCACAAACCGGTCCCGCAGGCCAGCGGTGACGTAAACCCGTGGTGCGGCCGGCGCGATGAGGATGTGATACATGGCATCGCGAGGAAGTACGGGATCGCCCTGATCTACATCTTCGGCTCCCAGGTCCGAGCCGGCATGGACATGCTTAACGGAATTCTGCCGGAACGAGCCGACCCGATGGCAGACCTCGATATCGGAGTCGTGTTTGACCGGGATCCATTTGTGGGCAGTGTGTGTACTCTTCCAGTCCCGGATTCAAGGAGAGTTACGAGGAAAACGTCCTGTGCCGCGCAGCGGACTTCAGTCCCTTCCTGGAAAGGTACCTGGATGAAGTGCTGGAGGAGGCGCAAAGATGCCGGGAACGGGCTGGTCCACCTTTACCACCAGGTTTCCGATGAGGAGTTGTACGAGGTAATCAAGACGAGCCTCAACGACATAAGGCAGTTCGAACAGGCGATCCTCGACTATATCTCCAGAAAGCGCAGTACTTCAGGGCACGATTAGCGTTGATTCGTGAGCCGCCTGCGGCGCGCTTCGGCCACTGCGCTCTTGCTCCAGTCTCTTCAGCTCGTCTGCCCGTGCATACTTCCCGGTAACTCCCTCCCCCGGGGCATACTCCGTACCGGAGGTGCATGCCGCTGGATCAGCCTGGGTCAACCGGCCGCCTCTTCGTGCCGGCCGAGGTGTACGTCGAGAGGGGATCGCAGGACTACCCGCTGGGACGGGCGCTTGTCGAACGCTACGCGGGCCAGGGCATTCCCATAATCGAGGTGGAGGCGCACCACCGCATCGAGCGCCTGCGAGAGGTTCCTGACAGGATGCTGCCCAGGTTGAAAAGGGTCCTGGTGATCGGGGTCCGCAAATCACTCCGGATTCTGCCGAACAACAGGTCCGCAGACTACATAGTCCCGTTCACATCCTCCGGCTGCTCGGCCTCCTGTCTCTACTGCTACCTCCTGTGCACCTTCTTCAGCAGTTCGTACCTGCGCGTCTTCGTAAACAGAGAGGAAATCTGGGCGGCCGTGGAACGGAAGTCGTCGCGGCTGGCGGACCCTGCCGTGTTCGAGATCGGCTCCAACAGCGACCTCGTGCTCGAGGACTCCGTCACGGGGAGCCTCCAGTGGGCGATCGAACGGTTCGCCGGCCTCGAAAGGGGGAGCGCAACGCTCGCGACCAAGTTCGGCGCGATAGATGGACTGCTCTCCCTGAACCACAGGGGGAAAACCACGATCAGGGTCAGTGTCAACCCCGAGGAGATCATCAGGCGCATAGAGATGGGGACCTCGCCACTGGGGGCGCGCATCACCGCAGCGAACGCCCTCGCAGCGGCCGGCTACCCGGTGGCACTGAACCTCGCCCCCGTGATCATGCTTACCGGGTGGAGGGAGATGTACGGGCGCCTGCTCCAACGCCTCGAAGCGGAGCTGAGCGCAGGGGTCAAGCGCAGGCTGTTCTTCGAGATTATCTTCATGACGTACGGGCTGGCGAACGAGCAGATCAACCGCGAGGCCTTCCCGAACGCGGAGAACCTCCTGGATAGGCGTTGCATGAGGCCCAAGGGGAGGGGCAAGTACTGTTACAGCCCCCGCATCAGAACGGAGGCGGAGGAATTCCTGGTCAACGAGATCGGCTCGCTCTTCCCCGGGGCGCCGGTCAGGTACATAGTCTAGAGGGGAACGGTGGTCGCGCCCGGCTCCTGGCTCGCGCTCCTGAACACCGCGACGGGCTGCTCTTCGCCAAGGCCGAGCGTCCACGCCCCCTCGACGCCGCTTGCCAGCGCGGCCACCTCGAAATGGAGCATGGCGATACCGCAGTCGAGTCGTTTATGATCCCTGAGCCCGATGGGCCTGAAATCAGCGCCTACTGCCGCGAACAGCGCCACAGTGCCATCATCTCTCGATTCGAATACCCACGGTTGACGGTTGCGCGCGGACGGCGCGAGCCTTGCGGCCTCGAGCGCGCTGTGGAGCCAAACCGGTATCCCCTCCCTGCCGCCCTCGTGTATGCGGAGCGTGGATCCCCTGACGATGGCAGACAGCGGCTTCCTGCCCCCCTGCAACGGCTGGATCATCTTCATCGACGCGTCGTGAATCCTGCCGATGCCCGGCGCAGGGTACCCGAGCGGGCTGACGGCTATCACTTCCTCGTTGTCGCCGAGCGCAACCGCTTGACGAGCAACATCGCGTTTGAAAAAGCCCGACACCCAGCACGTTGAAACTCCGAGGGATGTTGCTTCCAGGATGACCTGCTCGCCGTAGTATCCTACCGCTTCCAGGTGCCCCGGTCTTGAGGTGTCCGCCACCAACACCATCGCCGCCGGGCATCCCGTGACCTTGCCGTACGCGCCGGCTATGCCCCTGAATAATCCGCCCGCCGCGGCCGCTCCCTGGACGAGCTCAACTCTGGCGTGTACACCGTCGACCGGCTCGACCTCAAGGGCGACCTGCGCCAATCTATCCATGACAGCGGGATCGATGGGCGGTCCACCATATTTCCGCGTCGAGTGCCTGGTTGCTATGACCGAGGCAAGCCGCCGTGCTTTCTCACGCTCCATTGGCAGAACCTCCCCACTTCATGGCTGAAGGGTCATGTTGGTTGACACTGAAGTGCAGTTCCGGACACCTCAAGTATACTGCCGCGCGTCCGACCCCAACAGAGCTGCCGCCACGTTGGTCCCGTGGACGATAGGTTGCTGGCGCATTCCAATCGAAGGCATCCACGCCGGCCAGGTCATAGAATGGGCTACGAAGGCGCGTGCACGTTGCAGCCCTCGAAGGGTCACGGTACGCCACCACACATCCAACGCTGTGAGGAGTTCGATGTCGCCATGTCACTCTATGCCCGGCTTCACCGCCGTTTTGGCCAGAAGATATCCGGAACGGAAAAGCATCAATTTGCGCAGGCCGGACTGCGTGAGTGTATGTCGCGAGTGCCCTCGGTCCCGTCGGCTCTGCGTGCGGACCTGTCCAACCTGACCGTCTTGAAGGAACCGACAACCAGATGCAGGTATGCGGTCAGGGGCTGGAACTGTCGGTCTTCGCAGGGGGTCCCGACGCTGATGCAGCACTGCAAGCGCGTGATCCTCACCGGTATTTCACGCGCCGCATCGTCACACTGTATCCGGGGTACGCGGACGAAGCGCTGCGGACCCGGTTTGTGACCTGGCCCCGGGATCCCTGGACCATGACCGGCTACTCATTTCCGGCGCCCGGGCAGGTGACGACGATCCTCCCCGTCCTCAACAGCCCGTTTCACGAACGGCTCTTCTTTGCCGGAGAAGCTACATCTCCGGATTTCTTCGGATTCATGGAGGGTGCGTTGCAGTCGGGGCTGTTCGCGGCGCTGCGAATTCTGCGCCAGGCCGGGATCTTCAGCGAACTCACGACCGTGTGAAGGCTATGTCTGCTCCGTTTTGTGAAGCCATGCTGTCAAGCCCGGTGAATTTCACTGGGCTTTGTCATCTTGTTCTTCTTGATTCTTCGAGCGGCAATTGATAAACTTACCTATATACGTGACTATCTGTAGGTGATTTTATCATGACCGACCCAACACAAACAGAATACCGTGCGCGGTTCGACCGGGCAGTTTCCACCTTCAAGGAGCACGGTGGGATTTACCGTACTGCGCAGGCTATCCGCGATGGAATCCATCCTGATACCCTCTACTCCATGTACAGATCCGGGGTTCTGGAGAGAGTAAGCCGCGGGGTATATCGTCTAGCTGAAAGCCCCGCGCCTGGAAACCCCGACCTGGTAGTCGTTGCCACACGGGTGCCGAATGGGGTGGTCTGCCTGATCTCAGCTCTGGCGTTTCACGACCTCACCACGCAGATCCCACACGAAGTGCATCTGGCACTGCCACGGGGCGCCGAAGAGCCCCGGCTGGAATTCCCTCCACTTCGGACTTACCGGTTTAGCGGGAATGCCTTCACTGAGGGAATAGAGATCCACGAATTCGATGGTGTTCGGGCTCGCATCTATGGCCCCGAGAAAACTCTTGCAGACTGCTTCAAGTTCCGCAACAGAATCGGCCTGGACACCGCGATGGAGGCCATTCGCCTTTACCGCGAGAGAATGAGGGTCAACGTGGACGATATTATGCGATTCGCCTCGATATGCCGGGTCGAGAAGATCATGCGACCGTATCTGGAGGCAATCCTGTAATGACGAATGACGTCAAGAACATGGCTGCCTCGGTACACCAACGCCTGCTGAACAAGGCAAAGCAGGCTTCTCTTCCCTTCAACGAACTCCTGCAACGCTTTGCCGTAGAACGGTTCCTGTACCGGCTGTCAAGGAGCCACCACGCAGACAGGTTCATATTGAAGGGCGCGTTGATGTTCTATGTGTGGAGGCCGGCTGCGTCGCGCCCAACCAAAGACATCGATGTCCTTGCCCGAATGGATAACAACATCGAGGCGATCGTCACTGCCATCAAAGATGCCTGCCTGCAAGATGTCATAGCGGACGGAATGTCGTTTCACGCCGAAACCGTTACCGCTGCCAGAATCGCACGGGATGCCGAGTATCAGGGCGTGCGCGTTCGCCTAAGGACTAACCTCGGCAACGCCCGCCTGTCGCTTCAGATCGACATCGGATTTGGCGACGTAGTCACTCCCGCTCCTTGCAGAATCGTGTATCCAGCGATTCTTGACTTCCCACCTCCAGAGTTGAACGGCTACAGCATGGAAAGCACAATCGCTGAGAAGTTCCAAGCCATGGTAGAGCTCGGCGTCCTGAATAGCAGAATGAAGGACTTCTACGACGTCTGGCTGCTGTCACAGAAGTATGCCTTCAAGGGTGAGCCATTGTCCGCTGCCATCGAGAAGACGTTCAGGAATCGAGGAACGAGGGTCCTCGCCGAGCCTTCCGCCTTCAAAGACTCTCTCGCCGATGACCCTTACAAGGCAACACAATGGCGGGCGTTCGTCAGGAAGAGCAGGCTGAACGATGCACCTGAGACCTTCAGAGAGGTCGCCGCAATTCTTAGGACGTTTCTAGGCCCCATTACCGCGGCGCTGGCTGGAAATAGGCCATTCCGCGGCAGCTGGGTAGCGCCCGGACCGTGGATCGCCCCTCCAGAGTGAACAGGCCTTCCTGCGCCATACTCATGGAACTCAAGGCCTCACGACCTCGTTTCGTTCTCACTTGTCCTGATCGGCGTACTGGAGCTGCAGTACCGTGAGCAGCGCGCCCACCGCCGATGTCGCAGCCAGGATCGCCCACGATGCCGGGACGAGCGGCGCTTCGTTCCCAATGGGGGTCAAGAGGATAGGGATCGCCCAGGGGAGGTACACGATCTCGTCGGGGCTCATGATTACCAGGAGCATGTTAACGACGGTCAGCGTCACCACGACGCCGAACGCCGGCAGGTAGTTGCGGGTTACAAGCGTTGCCCACGCGATAGGCGTCATAGTAAGAAAGATGACCGCCGAAGACCTCAGGGCTGCGAGCCCTTATGAGGTCCCGAGGGAGTTCCTCCAGCGAGTCAAGGTGTAGACAACTGGGCTGCACCGATTGCAGCGTCTCATATTCTCTGATTTCCTTACGAAGGTCGTCGAGTTGGCTTTGAAGAGCAGCCAAATCGAGTCTTTTAATTGAAAAGGTTCCCCCGTCGCCCGATTGACACTTGACTCCGCCCCGCACAGCGCTATAATTAGCTTCAGCCTAATTAGGTTGGCCCTAACTAATTGCGCACCCTGTGTGCCCGCGCTCGGGCCATTCAGGAGGAGGTGAACCCTGTGAAAGAAGACCGCGCGACTGGCGGCTTCACCCCCGAATACCTCTCCTCCCTGCACGAGTCGATGATGAGGGAGATGCGGGCGTTGCACGAGGCCAATCCCCCATGGGGCCTCACCATGCCGCAGTTCAGGATACTGTTCATCGTGCACAAGCACGGAAAGATTACACCGGGGGAACTGGCGGCCATGCTGGACGTCACCGCACCCACTATCACGGACATCGTGAACCGCCTGGCGGCGTCCGGCCTCCTGACGAAGGAGAGGAGCGATCAGGACCGCCGCGTGGTCTACCTGTCGTCTACGCCGGCCGCTGACAAGATCATGCGAGATCTCTTCGCGCAATGGTCCATGACATACCTGAACCTGTTCAGGTCGATGGACGCAGGACAGCGGGACGTCGTCGGAAGGGGGCTCGAGGAGCTGTTGGCTGCCATCAGGCGCTGCCGGTCCTCAACTCCGGGCGAAGCTGGTGGCGAGGCCGCACCCGGCATCTCTTGCTCCCCCACGAACCCGGGCGTCTGCCCGGCTCGGCCGGGCTCCGCGGAAGCCGGTCCAGGAACCAGATCAAGAAAGGTTGGCGGTAAATGAGCACGAACAACGGTGAACCGATCATCAAGACCGAATCACTGACCAAGAGATACGCCGGCGGCATGCTGGCGGTCAACGAAGTAAGTTTCGAGGTCCGGGCGGGCGAGATATTCGGATTTCTCGGGCCAAACGGCGCGGGGAAGACCACCACGATCATGATGCTCACGACCCTCGTCCGGCCCACCTCGGGCCGTGCGCTGGTGTGCGGCTACGACGTGGCGGAGTCGCCCGACCGCGTGAGGCTGCAGCTCGGGTACGTCTCCCAGGACGTGGCCGTCGACGAAACGCTCTCCGGGCGGGAGAACCTCATCCTGCAGGGCAATCTGTACCACCTGCGGCCTGCCGAGCTGCGTGAGCGTGTCGACGACGTACTCACCACCGTCGAGCTGACTGACCACGCGAACTCCCTCGTATCCACCTATTCCGGCGGGATGCGAAAGCGCCTCGACATAGCGGCGGGGCTGCTGCACCGCCCGCGGCTCCTGTTCCTGGATGAGCCCACGCTGGGCCTGGATATCCAGACCCGCGCGAGGATCTGGGAATACGTCCGCCGGCTGCGCGACGAACACGGCATGACCGTGTTCCTCACTACTCATTACATGGAGGAAGCCGACCATCTCTGCGACAGGGTCGCCATTATCGACCACGGGCAAATCGTGGCGCTCGACACACCGGCGGTGTTGAAGGCGTCCCTCGGCGGCGACGCGATCACCATCTGCCTGGCCCGCGGCCAGGCAGAGCGCGGGGCTGCTGGCGGAGCCGGCGGCGGCGACGCGGACCCGTCGAAGGTCATCGCCGCGTTCCCGGGAGTCGAATCGGTCAAGCCCGCGGGCGATGGGGCGTTGCAGCTGGTGGCCAGGGATGGGGACCGTGCTATCCCGGAGTTGCTGGGCCACCTCGCTTCGCAGGGCATGCGGGTCGAGTCGGTGACCCTGAAGCGTCCGTCGCTCGACGATGTGTTCCTGCGTTATACGGGGCGTGAGCTCCGGGACAATGGCGGAGGGGCCGATTTCCTGCGCACCCACATTTCAGTGCGGAGGATGCGTAGTTGACACCCGGTCCATGCCGGCCTACGCCGGTCGGCGCCAGCCACTGTTGCCCTGTGCCGACCGAGACACGTGTTTGAAGAGGAGAATGTTCACATGAGCAGCACTGTGAATAACCTGGTGAGAAATCCTGCGGTGTCAACCGGTAGTACCTTGCTCCACGATACCTGGTGGATCTGCTGGAGAGAGCTGAAGCGACTCTGGGGTCAGAAGATGCGAATCATCATGACCCTGCTGCAGCCCGTCCTCTGGCTGACGCTGATGGGCAACATGTTCCAGCGGATGGCGGCCATCCCCGGGTTCCCGGCGAAGTCGTATCTCGACTACATGGCGCCGGGCATCGTGATGATGGTTACGCTGTTCGGGGGGATATTCGGCGGAATGAGCATCGTGTGGGACAGGCGGTTCGGATATCTCCAGAAGCTCCTGGCCGCGCCCATATCCCGTACCGCGATTGTCACGGGGAAGATGCTGTCAATAGCCATTCAAGCGGCATTCCAGGCCCTGGTCATCCTCGGCCTTGCTCTGCTGATGGGCGCGCACTTCGCGGCGGGGCCGGTGGGCGCACTTGCGCTGGTGCTCCTGGCGGTGCTGACAAGCCAGGTGTTTGCGGCGTTTTCGCTCGCGCTCGGGGCGGTCATTACCAGCCATGAGGCGCTCATGGCCGTGACGAACTTTTTCACCATGCCGCTGATGTTCACGTCCAACGCTATGATGCCGCTCGAGATGATGCCGGCGTGGCTCGCGAAGGTGGCCATGTTCAACCCGTTGAGCTACGGCATCAACCCGATGCGGACGCTGTTCCTGAGTGGTTGGGAGTGGTCATCCCTGGCCCAGGGCATCGTGGTGCTCGGTGCGGCGGCCGCGGCTGCAACGATGCTGGCGTCGGGGATGTTCCGCCGGAGTATCGCGTAGGCCGCAACCTTTGCGGCTCTGTCGCCGTCACAGTCCCCAAGACGCATTGACACACCGCCTGCCGGCCGTTATTGTCAGATTGGGTATTGTGTACAATGATTGTATACGGTTGGACGAGGGGTGAATCAATGCCCTGCGCGACAATGTCTGGCAAGACTCGCGACGCCATTCAACGGCGGCCACTCTCGTTTTCCTACACAGCCGGAGGCGACTCCGGTGAATCCAACGTCCCGTTATTGCCCCCGGACATGCCCCGGACAATCCACCGCGCCACACTGACCGTGCTGGAGCGAACGGGTGTCATAATGCGGTCCGAGACTGTACTCAGCGCATTGCACGACGCGGGAGCGCTTGTCGACGGCGATACCATGCGGGTGAGGTTCCCAGGGGACATGGTTGAGGCAGCCGTGGCGAAGGCACCCCGTGGATTTACGCTCTGCGCGCGCGATCCGCGGATGGACCTGCCCATCGACGGAAACCACGGCTACCTCTCGATGGATGGTTGCGGCTGCGAGATCCTGGACCTGGAAACGGGCGAGCGAAGACCGTCGACCAGGCAGGACGTGGTGCTCGCAACCCGCCTCGCCGATGCGTTGTCCGAGATCGCCTTCGTGTGGCAACCGGTGGCGGCCCGGGACTGCCCTCCAGAGACGCAATCCCTCCACGAGATACACGCTCAACTCGAGAACACAACCAAGCACATCCAGTGCATGACCGCGGTTACCCAGGCCGCCGCAAGGGGCGTCGTCGAGATGGCCGAGGCGGTCGCCGGCGGCAGCGCACAACTCAGAGAGAGGCCCTTGATTTCGTCGTTCCAGTGCAGCCTGAGCCCTCTCTGCTACGACAGGGAGCCCCTGGAAGCGGCCCTGGTCTTCGCCAGAGCGGGGATACCATGCGGCTTCGTTACCATGCCCATGGCCTGCGCGACCGCGCCGGCCACTGTCGCAGGGACCCTGGTCATCAGCAACGCGGAGGTACTGGCGGGCATGGTGGCCCTGCAGACCCTCGTCCCGGGCGCCCCGGCGTTCTACGGCGCGTGCCCAACCGTGATGGACCTGCGGACGGGGGCAGCGGCCTGCGGCGGCCCGGAAGACGCCCTGCTCCAGGTCGCCTGCGCCCGAATGGCCAGGTGGTACGGAATCCCCTCCTCGATAGGGACGTTCGCATCCGGAGCAAAGGAATCCGGCTGGCAGGCGGGAGTCGAGAACGTCCTCTCCGGCATGGCCAGCTATATCGGCCGCGCGGACATGATGAGCGGCGCCGGGTTGCTCTATTCGGCGCGGACCTTCGCGTTCGAGCAGATGGTGATGGATGCCGAGGTTTTCGGCCACATCGTGCACTTCTTCCAGGGACTATCCTGCAGTGACGACGACCTCGCGGTCGAGGTCATCGAGAAAGTTGGGCCGGGCAGGCATTTCCTTGCCGAACGCCATACGCGCCGGCAGATGCGAAGGTTGTGGAACCCCACGCTGTTCGCAAGACAGAGCTGGGAGGAATGGGAGGCAGCGGGTAAACCCGCACCCGCGGAGACAGCCAGGGCACGGGCGCGCGCGATCATCCGCGAGCACAAACCCGAACCACTCGATGACCGGCTGTCGGCGGAGTTGCTCCAGATCATCCGTTCATACGAGGAGAGGGTGTAAAGATGGGTTTCAAGTATGCGGTGGTGGGTGGAGGACGTCAGGGTACGGCGGCCGCGTACGATATGGCCCGGTTCGGCGAGGCCGACTCGATCGCGATCGGCGACGTCAACCCGGCCGCGGCGGAGGCGTCGGCGCGGCGGGTCAACCGGCTGGTAGGAAGGGAGGTTGCCCGGCCGGCGGCAGTCGACGTACGGAACTCGCGGCAACTGCGGGAGTTCCTCGAACCAGTCGAGTCATTCCTGAGTGCGGTGCCGTATTACTTCAACCTGGACGTGGCGCGGGCAGCAGTGGACGCTGGGGCAAGTATGTGCGACCTGGGCGGTAACACGGCCCAGGTGATTGAGCAGCTGAAGATGGATCAGGAGGCCCAGCGCGCAGGTATCAGCATCGTCCCCGACTGCGGTCAGGTCCCGGGCATGGGCACATCGCTGGCAGTGTACGCGATGAGCCTGCTCGACCAGCCGGAAGAAGTCTACATTTGGGACGGCGGCCTCACCCAGAACCCGAGACTCCCGTGGAACTATACACTGACGTTCAACATCGCGGGCCTGACCAACGAGTACTACGGCAGCACCTACCTCCTGCGGGATTGGAAGCTGGTCGAAGTCCCTACATTATATCGAGTACGAAGAGATAGAGATCCCGGGGGTCGGGAAGCTGGAGGCGTTCACCACCGCGGGCGGGACCTCGACGGCGCCCTTCACGTTCCTGGGCGTTGAAGACCTACCAGAACAAGACGGTGCGGTATCCCCCGCACTTCGCGCAGTGGAGAGCGTTCCTCGACGCCGGGCTCCTGGAGGAGCAGCCGGTCGAAGTGGAGGGCGTCAAGGTCTCACCCAGGCAGGTTCTGCACGCGCTGCTAGAGCCGAGGCTCAAACCACAGCCCGGGGACAGAGACCTGGTGGTCATCAGGATAAAGGCCACCGGGATGAAGGACGGGAAGAGGGCCGAGGTCGTGCTCGACCTGGTTGACTACTACGACGAGGCGACGGGCTTCACGTCCATGGAGCGGACCACGGGGTGGCACGCCTCCATCATGGTCATAGCGAATGCGAAAGGCTTGACGCCGCGGGGCGCAAAGCCGGTGGAACTGGCTCTCCCGGGACCATACTTCGCCCAGGAGATGGAGAGGCGCGGGTTCGCGATCAAGAAGAGCGTGTCGGAGGTGCCGCTGGTTGAAGGGTGAGCAGAACGGGGAACAGCCGGCAGAACAGACAGCCGGTAGATCCACCCAGAATCAGAATACGGAAGACTGGGTCTACCAGCGCATCAAGACGGCCATATTCAAGCGTTACATCGGGCCCAACAGACAGCTTGTCGAGGAGACGTTGGCCACGCAGCTGGGAGTGAGCAGGACACCGGTGCGGGCGGCAATCAGGCGCCTCGTGTACGACGGCTTCGTAGAGATGATACCCAACCGTGGCGCCTTCGTGATCAAGCCGACGCGCGAGGAAATCGAGGACGCTTTCGCCGTCCGCGCCGAGCTGGAGGGCATGGCCTGCCGGCTCGCGGCCACCCGGGTTACCCCGTCCGACCTCGAGTATTTGGAAACCCTTATCAAAGAAGAGGGTAGGGTCTTCGAGTCCCGTGACGCCGAGGCCTACTACCGGAGGAACGACGCCTTTCACCTGCGCATCGCCGAACTGAGCGGGAACGAGACCTTGCGGAAGTACGTCGGCGACATAATTAGTCTCGTCAACATCTATCTCATCCTGTTCGACCCATTCATCCACATGGAGTTCAACCCGTCGATGGACGAGCACCGCGCGATAGTCGATCGACTGCGAACGGGTGATCCCGGCGGGGCCGAGCGTGCCATGGACGAACACCTGGCCAGCACACTCGCGGGGCTCGAATGGGAGAAGGCCGAACGGCCCCCCGAAGATTACCTCGAGGTTTAAGAAATGGCGCTGATGGCCTTCGGCAACAGCTGCCGCCAACAACCGTAGCCGCGGGCAACAGCTGCCGCCAACAACTGCAGCCGCGGGCAACAGCTGCCGCCAACAACCGCAGCCGCGGGCAACAGCTACCGCCAACAACCGTAGCCGCGGGCAACAGTTGTCGTCAACAACTGTGGCCGCTCACAGCAGTGGCCGCCAATAACTGTAGTCTCCGGCAATACATGAGGGTCGCCGTCGCCTTCTCAGCGACGGCGACCCTCGTCAACAGTACTACGAGCCGAAGTATCGCCTGAGAAGGCCCTCCAGTATCTGGGCGTGCCTCGCTTCGTCCCTTGAAGATTCGTCGAAGTAGTCGTGGGCGTGGTCGATATTGGAGTTCTTCGCCATGGTCGCGGTCTCTTTCTTGCCCTTGTTGGCGCCTATCTCGCCCTTCAGCATTTTCTCGAGATTCTCTTTGGTTGAACCTATCATGCCGTTCATCTCCGCGAAGTGGGCGGCGTGACAGGCCTCCTCCCAGGCGATCCTTTCCAGGGCCAGCGCGACCTCCGGATAGCCTTCACGCTCCGCCTGGCGCGCCATGGCCAGGTAAATCCCAACCTCCTTGGTCTCCCCTTGGAAGTTCATCTCCACTGCTTCCTTGAGCCCGGTATCCCTGGTTACTCCAAGCTTGACCTCGTTGATCAGTTCCATTCTGAAGTCCTCCTTTGTACTAGATTCCGCTGTCCGAAACCCGTGATTTTCCCAATTGTACTCTGGTTAGCTTCCACGGCCCGCCCCCGTTTACACTTTCTCGCCCCCTTCTTTACATTGTTACTTTATGATAATTATTACTCTATACGGGCAGCAAGAGACTAAGCCTTGCAGTCCGGGCAATAGCCGAAAATGAGGTGAGCGTTCGACCTGGCCGTGAAGTCGGTGTTCTCCGTAGCCCGTCGTCTCAGATCAGCCAGTTCACGTGTGAAGTCCCCGGGCACGTCGCTTACCCTGCCGCACTTGAGGCAAACGGCATGAACGTGTGGAGACGTGTCGGCGTCGTAGTGGTAGACGCTTTCGCCCGTGGTGAAACGTTGAACCAGCCCGGCCTGTTCCAGGGCGAGCAGGGTCTTGTAGACAGTGTTGAGACTCATGCTGGGGTACTCGGACTTCAACTCTCTATAGATGACCTCCGCCGCCGGGTGAGAGCGAGTCCCGGACAGGAACCGGTAAACGGCTACTCTCTGGGGGGTTACCCGCAGGCCTTTCTCTCTGAGGATTTCCGCGATGTCGTTCACGATGACCGGCTCCTATCTAGTAATGATTACTCTCTACCAATACAATTGCACAATCCTCGCGGGATGTCAAGCGGAAAATGCGGAGGAGAATGCGGAGCACCCCCGGGGCAGGAGGGTTTGCCGGGGGCGCTCCGCTCTTTTTCGAACAGGCCGGAGAAAGTCGTTTGTTACTCTCTACGCAACGCCTCGATCGGGTCGAGCGCCGACGCCTTCGCCGCCGGCCAGACGCCGAAGAAAAGCCCGATCGCGGCCGCAAATACAAACGCTATCGCGACTGCCGAGGGCGAGACCACCGACGGCCAGCCGCCGACCTTGGATACCACCCGCGACCCGCCGAACCCCAGAATGATGCCCACCAGGCCGCCGGTCAGGCTCAGCACGACCGCCTCGACGAGGAACTGGAACAATACGTCCCTGTTCTTGGCGCCCACGGCTTTGCGAATCCCGATTTCCCTGGTACGCTCGGACACCGACACCAGCATGATGTTCATGATCCCGATCCCACCGACGACGAGCGAGATGCTCGCGATCGCCCCGAGCATCATGGTCATTGTCTGGGTCATCGACCCGATTGTCGACAGGAGTTCGTCCTGACTCATGGCGCGGATGGCGTCCTCACGCCCAAACTTCCTGACGTAGATGGCGGTTATGTGCTGGGTGGCGATGGCCGCATCCTCCGCGGACCTGGCCTGCACGTAAAGCCTGCTCACCTGGGTGCTGCCGATCATGCGCTGGGCCACGCTGACCGGAATGATGACCGTGTCGTCCTGGTCCTGGCCCATTGACGACCCCTTTGAGGCCAGCGTTCCAATGACCGTGAAAGCCTCTCCCGAAACCATGATGGTCTCGCCGACCGGGTTTGTGTTCTCGAAAAGCTCCTTCACTACCGTCTGCCCGAGCACAGCCACTCTCTGCCGCTGCGCGTTATCCTCGTCGGTCAGGAACCTCCCGGAAGCGAGCTCCCTGCCCCGTACCTCCAGGAACCCGGCGGTTGTGCCCTCGTACGTGGAGTCCTCGGACAGGTTGTGCCACTTGACCTTGCAGCTGTTAGTCACCGACGGCACCGTACGCTCTATAGACGGTACTCGTTCCACCAGTTCGGCGGCGTCCGAGGCGTATAGCTTCCCACCCGCCTGCCTGCCCGCAACGACCGTTATAAGGTTCGAACCCAGGCTCTGAATCTGCGAGGTTACCTGTGCGGTGGCCCCCTGTCCGACGGACACCAGGATAATGACGGCGCCCACGCCTATGATGATCCCCAGCATGGTGAGGAACGAACGCACCTTGTTGCTCGAAATCGCTTTCCACGCCAGGCGGACGCCTTCCCAGGAGTTCACTGCGCCCTCACCTCCCCGCCGGTTTCGATGGTGCCGGTTTCAACGAACGGCCCGTCGCTCACTATCGCGCCGTCCCTCACTCGGACGATTCTCTTGCAGTGCCGGGCCACACCCTCGTCGTGGGTTACCAGCACAATCGTCAGCCCCTGCTGGTTAAGTCCCTTGAAAATGCCCATGATCTCCGCCCCGGACTTGCTGTCGAGGTTACCCGTGGGCTCGTCTGCAAGGAGCAGCGTCGGACTCGCCGCCAGCGCCCTGGCGATCGCGACGCGTTGCTGCTGCCCGCCCGAGAGCTCGGAAGGTAGGTGACTCACGCGGTCACTCAGGCCCACCGCCTGCAGCGCGGACATCGCGGAAGCCTTCCTCTGGCGCGTGGATACGCCCCTATAGATCAGGGGGAGTTCTGTATTCTCAAGTGCGGTCAAGCGCGGCAACAGGTTATAGCTCTGGAATATGAAGCCGAGCTTCTGGTTGCGGACCTCCGCGAGGTCGTTAGAGCCGAGGCGCGCGACCTCCCTGCCGTCCAGCCAGTATGAACCCGATGTCGGCCTGTCGAGGCAGCCGAGTATGTTCATGAGTGTCGATTTCCCCGACCCGGACGGACCCATGATGGCGACCATCTCACCCTGGCCGACCTCGAGGTCAATCGGTAGCAGCGCCTGCACCTCGACCTTGCCGGTGCTGTAAACCTTCGTGACTTTGTCAAGCCTTATCACTGCCGAGCGCCTCCACTCGAGCCACCCTGATTGCGCTGCTCCCCCGGCCTCGGGCCCCCGCCCGGAACGCCGGGCCCCATGAACATGCGCATCTGTTGCTGCGTGTTACCCGCACTAGACGACGCAGCCACGACGACGCGCTCGCCCTCGGTGAGACCCGCCGTTATCTCCACCAGCCGCGAGGTGAACAACCCCACACTGACCTTACGGACGGAGACCTGTCCATTCGCGTCAAGGACTTTGACTGTCTCCTGTCCCCGTGTACCCGTCACTGCCTCTGCCGGGACGACCAGCGCGTTTGCCTTCTCCGCCACCATTATCTCGACGTTCGCCGTCATACCGGTTCTCAGACCCTCCGGCGAGTCGATTGTCACCGTGACGTCGAACTTGGCAACCCCACTCTGCTGCGTGCCCTCGGCCGCGATCGACTTGACATGGCCGGTGAAAACCTTGCTGCCCAGCGCATCCACGGTCACCTTTGCGGGCATGCCCGTCTTGATTTTAGCGAGGTCCAGCTCATCAACCTCAACGACCGCCTCCGCGTGATTCGTGTCGGCGATAATCGCAAGGACAGGCGATTCCTCTATGTTGTTGCCCAGTTCCACGGGTATGGAGACGACGACTCCGTTCGCGGGAGCCCTTATTGTCAGCGAATCGACGTTGCGCTGCGCCTTCTGCCGGCTGAGCATCGACTGTTCGACGCTCAGTTTCTTTGAGCTGATGTCCAGGCTCAGCGACGGGTCGGAGATCACAAGGATGGTCTCGCCCGCCTTGATCATGCTTCCTTCACGTGCCAGAATCTTCGAGACTGTCCCCGACACCGGCGCCTTGATTGAGCCTGACGCGGACAGTTCGACTGTACCGTCCCCGAGGAAAGTGTCCCCGTCCGCGGAACGGAAGGTAGCCGTACCCTTCGAGCCCGCCCGGAGTAAGCCGGGGTTCGCTATTTCGACGACGACGTCCAGCCAGATGGAAGTGCCGGTCGCCCTGGTCGACTTCGAAACCGAGGACACCCGCCCCTCCAGCTCGCCATCGAATCCTTCTATCCTGATCGAAACGGGGTCACCCGTGCGCAACCGGGAGGCATAGCCCTCCGTCAGCGCGGTTACGAAGAACATGCGCGAGTCCTGGGCCACCGTTCCGATCACAGCGCCGGCGCTCACGTGGTCACCCTGTACGACTTTGAGTGACGTGAGCCTTCCGGCCCACTTCGACGACACGGAGAGCCCGTTTGATACATCGACACTCATGGCCTTCTCCGGAGACGTCCCGACCATGTCGGCCAGCTGGTTCAGCGCCAGGTCGTAGCTTATCCTGGCCTGTTGTGCCTGGGCAACCAGGTCGTCGTTCTTGAGTCTCATGAGAACGTCCCCACTCTTGACGGTTTGACCGGAACTGACCAGTATCTCCCGGACTATGCCGGTCACTTCCGCCCGTATCTCCTGCCTGTTCGCCAGGGTCACAGACCCCGTGCCACTCACTGTGACCGACAGCGGGCTTTGCTTTGCCAGTGTCGTGACATATGACGCTTGAGCCTTACTCGTGCCGTTCTGCCGGCTCCTCATCGCGGCAACACCCCCAACCAGAAGCACCGCGACGAGTACCACCCCGATTACGACCTTTCTCCTGCCAGCCATGAGCCACACCCTTTCGCCTGAACACTCGCCTGAACGACCATCCGAGCAATCTCTTGAACAGTCACCCTTCGGATACCGGCAGCGTGAACGAGAAAATGGAGCCACGCCCGGGCTCGCTCTCCACGGACACGGCGCCACCGTGGGCCTCCACTATCTGCTTCGCGATCGCGAGCCCCAGCCCGCTTCCTCCCGTCGCGCGCGCCCGCGACTTGTCGACGCGGTAGAACCGCTCCCAGACGTGCAGGAGATCCCCGGGTGGGATGCCCGCGCCAGTGTCGGCCACGCTGGTCCTGACGTACCGCCCGCCGGCTTCAGCCCTGACTTCAGCCGTGATTTCGACCCGCCCACCTTCCGGAGAAAACTTGACCGCGTTATCCACCAGGTTTGACAGCACCTGCTCGATGCGGTCCTCGTTTCCGCTGACCCGCGGCAGGTCGTCCGCGACGTGAGCCTCCAGAGCCAGGCCCCGCTCCGCCGCCGCCTGGCTGAACCGCTCGACCACTCTTGCGGCGACCCCGGCCATGCTCACCGGTCCGACAGGCCATTCCGCCCTCCCCGACTGCAGCCACGAGACGTCAAGCAGGTCGCGAACGAGACGGTTCAGGCGGACGGCCTCCTCGTGGATGAACGCCACATACCGGTCGCGCACAGTCTCATCCTCGATCAGCCCGTCCCTGAGGACCTCCGCGAACCCCTGGATGGAGCTGAGCGGGGTCCGGAGTTCGTGGGAGACATCTGCCAGCAGCTCGCGGCGGATCTGTTCGAGCCGCGCGAGGTCGGTGACGTCCTGCAGGACAACGACGACGCCGTTCAGCGCACCATCCCGGCCCAGGAGCGGAGACGCGTGGGCAACGATCGACCTCCCCCGGGGGGAAAACTCCATGATTTCCGCCATGCGCGTCTCGAGCACGCCGGCCACTAGGGCGGCCAGGGGTTCCCCCCCGGGGATGTCACCGAGCGCGCGCCCCTCCACGTTATCTTTGATGCCGGTTACCCGTTTCGCCTGTTCATTTATGAGGATGATCCTGCCGGCGGCGTCGGCTGCGACGACACCCTCCGCCATGTCCGACAGGATGCTTTCGATCTTGGCCTTCTCGGCGGCGAGGTCCCCCACTGTCCTGTCAAGCGCCGCCGCGAGGAAGTTGAAGTTGGTGGCAAGCTGGCCTACTTCATCCAGCGAAGCGACATTGACCCTTTGCTTGAAGTTACCCCCCGCCATCTCGAGCGTTACCCGGCTCATCTCGCGAATGGGACGGGAAATCGAACGCGACAGGAAGTAGCCAATTATGATTGCGAGTGTAATTGCGCCGCACGCAGCCAACAGAGTCATGCGGCGTACAGACAGAATGGTGGCGACCAGGCCGGTAACTGGGGCATTCAACACCAGGCCGCCGACGACTTCGCCCCGGAGTTCGAGAGGAACCGCGGCCGAAAGCATTGGTTCGCGGAACCGCGGGTTAAAGCCGCGTGTCTTGACCACCGTCCTGTCGGGGGACGCGCCCACCTCCCCCGCCGACAGCCGCGACCCTCTGGGGGCCAGGTTGGTGGTCGTCGCGAGCACGAGTCCACGCGTATCCACTACGTAGAGCCTTGCGTCAAGGAACCGGTCCATGGCGTTGAGCCAGATGTCGTCGGGAGTGCGGAGGTCTGACTCGCTCAATGCGGTCATTACGTGGGCGATTTCCTGGCCCTTGCGGACCAGCTCGGCCTCCTTGGCCGAGAAGTAGTAATCCGTGAATAGCTGCGACAGCAGCGCCGCTACCGAGAACAACGCCACCACTATAACAAGGATATACGAAGCCAGGAGCTTCGCAAACAGGCTCTTCCCCGCGGGTCGGGGCCCGTTTTCCCGCGCGGCATTACCCGCTGTCACCTCACACGGTTCCATGGTCATCCACCGCAAACTTGTATCCGACCCCCCAGACGGTCCTCACGCGCTGCCTTCCGGCTGCCCCAAGTTTATCCCTCAGGCTCTTGATGTGACTGTCAACCGTCCTGGCGTCGCCAAGGTATTCGTACTTCCACACGCACTCGAGCAACTTTTCCCGCGAAAACACCTTGCCGGGCGACCTGGCCATGAACCAGAGCAGGTCGAACTCCTTCGGGGTAAGCGGGACCTCATGTGATTGGCAAACCACGCGGCGCGCGTCGTAGTCAATGGTGAGGTCTCCGTAAGTGACGGCCTGCGTCTTGTTTTCCGGGGTTCGCGCCCTCCTGAGTACGGCCTTGACGCGAGCAACGAGTTCCCGGGGGCTGAACGGCTTCGAGACGTAGTCGTCGGCGCCGAGTTCCAGCCCGACCACGCGGTCCACCTCGGTAACTTTCGCCGTAAGCATGATGATGGGCATGTCGGAGACCTGCCGTACACGGCGGCAGACCTCCCACCCATCGACGCCGGGCAGCATGAGGTCCAGGATCATTAACTGGGGATGTTCGTCGATTGCCTTTGCGACGGCCTGCTCGCCATCCCCGGCCTCAATTACGGAGAAGCCGTTCTGCTCCAGGTAAATCCTGCATATCTCCCTGATTTTCGGCTCATCGTCGACCACCAGAATCGGGTCGCCCTCCACCAAAATCGCCCCCCGGGGCCTGGCCCCTGCCCACTTCGCGGACTCCTCACCAACAAGGAGGGGAGGGAGGATTTTCCCTCCCTCCTGGTAGCCCGCGGTCACGGTCCCTTAGTTGGAGGTGGTGCCGGCGCCACCCGGCGCCGGGGTACCGTTGAAGCCTCCCATCCTGCGCCCGCCGCGTTTGCCGCGCCCCGCTCCCCTCAGCTGCGCGAGCTTATCCTGCTGTTCTTCGGTCAGGACGTTCTTCATCTGGTCCTGCACCTGCTGCTGGATCGTGCTCATCTGCTTGCGGAGTTCGGTAATTTCGGTTTGCTTAGCGGTAATTGCGTTCTGGTCGGGTTCCTTCTGCCAGTACAGGTCCTTGAGCTCGAACATCTTCTGGGACATCGAGGTCTGGAGTGCCTGCATCTTCTCGAAGGTCTCCGCCTGGATCTTGCGGACCTGGCTGATCTGCTCGTCGGTGAGGTCAAGCTCCTTGATCATGTTGGCTACTGCCTGTCCCGGTTGGCCGAAGCCACCCTTGCCGGCACCGCCGAAGCCGCCACACACGCCGCCAAAACCGGCGAACCGCCCGCCCCAGGGAGCCGCCGCGGCCACGCCCGCGACACCTACAACGATAACAACCGCCAATCCCAACAACACCAGCTTCTTCAGAAGAACCGCCCCTTTCGTCCTGTTTGTGGATGGAAACACGGTGAAGCCAGGTTACAGACCCCTAGCCACCACCCCTTTCCCGTCTGGAATGCGGGTCTTCCGGCCCGTCTTTCTATCTTCAGATTCTAGCCACCACTTGTGTAGATCTTGTCAAGATTCTCTGAGTAAGGTCTGAAAAGGATCGGAAACGAATTCCGGAGGGAGGTTCCCGTGAGGCCGCTCAAATGATAAGAGCCACCGGCGGGTCTACAGATATTCGACCCGATGCCCGCCGGCAGCCCCTGCTGAGAGTTACTGCTTGCTGTCCGTCTTGACCACCCTGTACGCCTTCATCACGGCCTTCTCCACCTTCGCCCCCGGCTTCGCCATGTCAGGGCTCCAGAACGGACAGTTGGCGATCGCGAGCACGTCTCCGTTGTACCCGAGCACCATCGTGTGGCGGTTAGGTCCGAAGCGCGCTATCTCGCTCATCCCGGTGGGCTGGAACGCCCACACGGCTGACCACTGGGCCCCTTCCAGGACGCCTACCATCGGGTTGCCGTAAACGTAGTCCATCCCCCAGCCCGAGAACGCCGCCTCCATCTTGTCCGGCTCCGCTTTCGACGATTCGAGGCGGGCGTGCCTCACGTACGAAATATCGGTCCGGTATTCGTTGTAGACAATCCCGGCTCCGTCCGAGTCCACCGCCCCTATGATGACGTACACGTTCTCATCCGGCTTCTCCCGGGTAATCGTTGCCGCTCTGATCGGAGAACCGCTCGCACCGGCGGAGAGGGCGTCACCCGATGCCACCAGCCACAGGCTCTCGGGCAGGATCTGCTCTATGCCGCCACCCCCGATCCCGGACTTCCCCACGACGAACCCGATTGCATTCGACCCGGAACCCCACCTGAAGTACGAGAGCTTCTTCCCCTCGACCTTAATCGTCTGAACGACCTTTCCTTCCAGGTTGACGACGGTGATCGCATCGCTGGCCGCCTGGGGCCCGTCCTCGCCCTCCAAGAGGTCGTAGTCTTGCCAGTTGATCCCCTGCCCCGGCTGGGTGCTCGAATTCGCGCCCTTCTTCTTGTTGACGGCATACGCGGCGACGTACTTGCCGTCCGGCGACCAGAACGGGTAGAAGCTCATCGTTTCACCGGTCGGCAGGAGCGGCTTCTGCTGCCCTGTCTCCGTATCGAGCAGGTAAACGCCGTGCGCGTTCCTCTCCCGGAGGTCGTAGGCGAGGTACCGCCCGTCGGGCGAGAGTTTTGGGAAGAACAGTCCTTCGTAGTCAGGCAGATTACCCTTGACCTGCCTGAGTTTGCTGGTGGCGACGTCAAACTCCCAGATGGCCTTCGAAACGTGGAAGTACGCCTTCTTTCTCTCGAGAGCCAGGCCGCCGAAACGCAGGAGCCCCTTTGAAAGGCCTATGAATGCCACCTCTTCGGCGGCGGCCGCCGGCTCCTTGCCAACATCGCCCGCGAATACGGCCACGCCTCGTTTGCCCTTGTGCGGCCCTATGTTCTGCCATCCCTGCACCGCGAACAGGCAGCGCGTCTCAGATGCCCAGCCCAGCGGGTAGTATCCGAACAGGTGGTTCGAGGTCCAGTTCCGGTCCGCCGAGTGGAGCGTGTGGACCTTGCCCGCCGCGGCGTCGAGCGGAAGTGCGGCCATCTTCACGCCTGTGGCGTCGGTCTGCGCCGCAAGCACCCATTTGCCGCCGGGCGATATCGTGTGTTTGAAGTTGACCGTCCAGAGCTCCCCGTCGACCTCGTACGAATGCACCTCCTTGAACTCGACCCGCGCCCCCGGAGCGGGGGTGATGGCCGGCGAGCTCACGGGTGCATTTGGCGGCTGCGTCCCGCCTGATTGACCACCGCCGGTCTCGGCGGGCTGGCTTGGCCCCGCAGGAGCCTTTGGAGCAGCCCCCCGTCCAACACATCCAGTCAGAAAAACCGAGACCGCCAGTACCGCGGCCATTGCGGCCGGAAATGCGCGTTTCCAGATGGCCCTCACTACAACCACCCACCTGACTTCATAGTCGCACCTATCGTACACAGACGACGCGCGGACGCGCTAGTTCCCGCGGCGCCGCGGCCAGTCTCAGCCTTGCCCGCCGATAGATGCTACATAGACTTGAGGAGGGCACCGGGTGCCGCGCCAGTGTCCTCCTTGCATGGAGGTGAGTGGGAATGGTGCAGTTTCACTACGCCTAGAGATCCTTCCCCTCGCCTGAGTTGGGGGAGAACCGTTCCCCGTAGGTGTCCTTGACGAAGTCCTTGGTCAACTTCTGGGCTTGGCTGAGACCAGCCACTTCGGCTGGGCGCAACTCTCGACCGTCGACCCGACCTATGTCATGGCGGCGAGTCTCGAGAGAAGGACTACCTTCGCGTTCTCTTCCGCCAGGTCGGACAGGTAGTACGCTGTCCAGGCACTGTCCGCTGCGGTTATGATGCCGTGCTCGCCAAGGCCTACGACCCTTGACTCGGGGTTCAGTGAAGCCGCCGATCCGGCCAGTTCGGCCAGGTCTGCGGATCCAGGCTTAGCGACCGGCACTACGGGCACCCGCTTTAGGTTCAACTTAGCCTGAATGGTCATAAGGGGCATCTCACAAGACCCGAGCGTCAGCGCCGTCGCGAACGGCGGGTGTACGTGCAGTACAGCGCTCACCTGCGGGCGAAGCTTGTAGAAGGCAAGGTGCATTGGAGTCTCCTTTGACGGTCTCAGGCCAGGACTCGCTTCAATTACCTTCCCGTCGAAGTCGACCACGATTACTGAATCGCGCGTCACGGCGTCGAGCGCCACGCCGGTGGCCGTGATGGCGACAGATTTAGTACCAGGTATCCTGATGCTCATATTTCCGCCGGTGCCCGCCACAAGACCACGGTCGTAAGCCCGCCGACTCACCCTGCACAGCTCATCCACCAGCTCTAGGTGCTCCTCTAACAGCGGTATCACCCCCAGATATTTGTCCTACAAAGAATTTGTGCTAGAAGAAGGGATTCTTCCCAGAGTAGTAGAATCCTGCACATGCGAGCACAGTGTTGCACATTTGTGCGCACCCCGGGGGGCTAAGAGGTGGCCAACGACGCAGATCGGATGACGGCTAAGGTCGCGTACCTTTACTACATTAAGAAGATGAGGCAGCAGGAGATCGCGGATTCCCTCCAGATCTCCCGTTTCAAGGTGCTGCGGCTCCTGAAGCACGCCGAGGAGAGCGGCATTGTAGAGGTCAAGATCAAGGAGCCTCTGGGCTCCTGCACAGAACTCGAGCTCCAAATCAAACAGGCGTTCGGCATCAGGGACGTCATCGTGGTGCCCGCTGAGATCGGCCCCATCGAGGTGGTCGGCAAGGCGCTTGGGCCGGCGGCAGGCACCTACTTGAGCGACCTCATAACCGACGGGATGACGGTGTGTGTTTCCTGGGGACGTACGCTGCACCACGCCGTCACCAATATGAGCCCCGCGCACCACTCAAACACCTCGGTGGTGCAGTTCATGGGCGGCTTGGCGCGGATCTCCCAGGGAATAGATGCCCAGGTTGTGGCGCACAGGCTGGCGGAGCTCTTCGGCGCAAAATGCCACCTACTCCATGCGCCAGCCGTGACCAAGAGCCCCACGCTAAAGAGCCAGTTGCTTAGAGAGCCCAGTATCCAGCGAACGCTTGACCTCGCCTCCAGGTCGGACATCGCCCTTTTCGGGTTAGGCGTCCCGGACGATGCATCCCCCCTGGTGTATGCGGGGTACATATCGGCCGAAGATGTGAGGAGTTTCGCCTCCGTCGGGGCCGTCGGCACTATCGGTGCTCGGCTCTATGACGCACGCGGTAAGGAGGTGGGCAACGGGTATTTGGAACGGGTAATCGGGCTCAGCCTTGAGCAGCTACGCGCCATTCCGCTGAAGGTGGCCGTGGCCGGCGGGTTACATAAGGCGGCGGCGATAGCGGGCGCTCTTTCGGGCGGCCTCGTTGATGTTCTCATAACGGACGAAGAGACAGCCGCCATGGTCTGTGCCATCCGAAGGGAAACGCACTAGTCCGAGGGGGGTAATAAGGCCTGCAACCCCTGGTTTCCATGAAGGGCATATCCAAACGCTTTGACGGGGTCCACGCTCTGGACAACGTGGATTTCGAACTCCTGCCGGGCGAAGTCCACGCACTTGTCGGCGAAAACGGGGCAGGCAAGAGCACTCTTAGCAAGATCCTGTCGGGCGTCCACCGCCGAGACGGAGGGGACGTCGTGTTCGATGGCAGGCCGGTGGATTTTGCCCATCCTTACCAGGCCCAGAGCCAGGGCATATTCATGGTTCCCCAGGAAATTAACCTTATCCCGTACCTCCGCGTGTTCGAGAACGTATTCCTCGGACGCGAAGAGATGGGCACGGTGGCAAGGCTCCTCAAGAAGGACGAAATGAGGAGAGGGTCGAGGGAGGCTCTCCTTACCCTTGGCTGTGACGTACATCCCGACGCCAGGGCGCGGGAATTGTCCGTGGCGCAGCAGCAAATGGTTGCGATAGCAAAAGCGCTGTTCTGGAACCCCAAGGTAATTGTCCTCGACGAACCCACGTCTGCCTTGACGCTACACGAGACGGAAAGGCTGATGGGCGCGATACGGGCAATGAAAGGGAAGGGCATCGCCATCGTTTACATCTCTCACCGCCTCGAAGAAGTGCTCGAGATAAGTGACCGCATCACCGTGCTGAGGGACGGTAGGCTGGTCGGAACAATCCCCACGCCAGGCACGACTCGCGATCAACTCATCAAGATGATGGTCGGTCGCGAGCTGACCGGTGCGTTTGCCAGGTACAGGACCGAAAAGGGCGATGTTGCGCTCGAGGTCAGGAACCTCACATTACCGGGCGTCTTCAAGAACGTGTCATTCACTCTCCGTTCGGGTGAGGTGCTTGCCCTCACGGGGCTTGTCGGGGCCAGGCGAACCGAGGTTGCCAGGGCGATATTTGGCCTCTCTCCGCAAGTCCAGGGCGAGGTATTCGTCCGAGGTAAGAGGGTGCGCATACGGAGACCGGCCGACGCCATCGACCTCGGAATGGGGTTCGTCACCGAAGACCGTAAGGCCGAAGGCCTTTTTATGGATCTCTCCGTGGCGCGCAATTCCGTGATGGTTTGCCTGAAGCACCACACATGGTATGGGTTCACCAGCCATGCGGCCCAGGCCAGGATATCTGCGGACATGGCAAGACGCCTCGCCGTGAAAACACCGAGCCCATGGACGAGGGTAAAGCAGCTTAGCGGGGGCAACCAGCAGAAAGTAGTCCTCACAAAGTGGCTCCTCGGCAACTGCAGCGTGTTGATCCTCGACGAGCCGACACGCGGGATCGACGTCGGCGCCAAAGCCGACATCCACGACCTGGTGGGCGATCTTTTGAGCGAGGGAGTAGCGGTGCTCCTGATTTCGTCCGAGCTTCCGGAAGTGCTCTCCATGGCTGACAGGATAATCGTAATGCAGGAAGGCAAGGTAACGGGCAGGTTCGCATACGAGGAGGCCACTCAGGAAGAGATCATGCGATGTGCAACGGGGGAGTGGGCCACGTGTCTCAGCCCAGACGAGAAATGACTCGCCCGGTTCCAGAAGGGCTCCGGGGCAAGGTCAGACTCACCTTCTGGACGAAGTACGGGGCGCTGACGGGGTTCATAGTGTCGTGCGCGATACTCTCCATGGTGCAGCCAAGGTTCCTTACCTACATGAACCTCATGAACGTCGCCAGGCAGGTTTCCATCATCGGGATTATCGCCACAGGCATGACCTTCGTGATCATCAGCGGCGGCGTTGACCTATCAGTCGGCACCGTCGCGGCCCTCGCCGGGTGTGTGGCGGCAGGCACGATGCTGAGAAGCGGCGTCCTCACCGGTATTGTGCTCGGCATGATCATCGGTGGAATCTGTGGATTCATCAATGGCCTGGTGATCATGTACGGCAAAGCCCCACCCTTCATAGCGACCCTCGGCATGCAGACGATTGCCCGTGGCGCCGTGCTCATCTACACTGACGGCCAGACTATCCCGAACCTCCCACAGCGCTTCGTGGAGATAGGCACGGGCTGGCTTTTTGGGTTCGTGCCCATACCGGTCGTCATTGCTGGAATAGTGCTGCTCATCGGGAACGTCGTTTTAAACAATACGCAGTTCGGGCTCCACGTGCTCGCTACAGGTGGCAACCAGGAAGGTGCTCGCCTATCCGGTGTCAACGTGGTGAGGACGCGTATAGCGGTTCATTCCATCAGCGGGTTTCTCGCGGCCCTGGGCGGTATCGTGCTCACGGCTCGCGTGTTCTCTGGCCAGCCCACACTCGGGGTAGGCCTTGACCTTCAAGCCGTGGCTGCAACAGTCATCGGTGGTACTGCGATGGGAGGTGGTCAAGGCAGTATGTCCGGCACCCTGCTCGGGACCATGATCATGGGCGTCCTGACGAACGGGCTCAACCTTGTTGGGGTATCGGCTTACTGGCAGGAGGTCGTAATCGGCTCGATTATCATCACGGCAGTAGTGCTAGACAACATTCGGAGGAGGTAGTCAGAATGGCAGAACTCAGACATTGCCTGTTTGAGTGCTCGTACACCGATGTCCAGAAATGGCTCGAGAAGACGGACATCGTTGTACTCCCGATGGGTTCCACCGAGAAGCACGGTGCGCATCTTCCCGTCGGCATGGACAGCTACACTATCGAGAACATTGTGGTCAGGGCCTGCAAGAAGGCAGAGGTGCCATTCACCAGGCTATTCCCGATCGGGTATTCCCCGCACCACATGGGACCCGTAGGCATGGGTTCCGGCACCATGACCTTCGCCGGCGACACTTACAGGAAGATCCTGTTTGACATGGCTAAATCCATGATCTACCACGGGTTTAACAAAATCGTCTTCGCGTCGGTTCATGGCTCGAATACCAAAGTCATCGAGGATCCTCTCCGGAAGCTCCACTATGAGACCGGCGCATTCGTGTGCTGGTACAAGCCCGCTACCGAGCGCGTCATGGGCCAGGTCGCGAAGATCATCGAAGGGCCCCCCGAGGAGACCCCGGGCTGGCACTCCGGCGAAATGGAGACCTCCCAGATGCTCGCCGCCGACGAGTCGCTCGTTCACTTGGAGCTTGCGAAGAAGGACAGGGCGCACGCCCCCAAATGGATGGGACCAAGATTCTCCAAGTGCGACGGCAGCGCGACTGTTGAATTCGAAGGTTTGGACAACATTTATGTCCCCATGGAGCACCACGAGTACGCGGATATCGCCGTCATTGGCAACCCGTTTCGCGGTTCCAAGGAAAAGGGCATCAAGCTCTTCGAGGCGCAGTCTGACCATCTAGCGGCTTTCCTCAACGAGATCAAGAGATGGAAGATCGAGGGCGTCAAGAGAGACTTCCCCGAAAGGGCGTAAGCCGGGTGCAGTCCGCCAGGACAGTTGCGGTTGTAGCGACACTTGATACGAAGGGACCGGAAGCCCTCTATGTGCGGGATTTCGTCCGGAGCAGGGGCTTCGCTGCTATCGTCGTAGACGTGAGTACGCACGGCGAGCCGCCGTTCCTGCCGGATATCGCAAGCGCTGAAGTACGCCAGGCAGCCGCGGACATGACTTCCACACCCACTGAACCCGCGGGGCGTGACGCCCTGATGAAGCTGATGGGCACCGGTGCCGGGCGTCTGCTGTCCAGGCTTTGCGCCGATGGTTGTCTTCACGGTGCCATTGCACTCGGGGGCAACCAGGGAACATGCATCGCCGGCATAGCCATGAACATGCTGCCGGTGGGGTTTCCGAAACTGATCGTGTCGACAGTCGCGTCGGGGAACATCAGGCCGTACGTCGGGAGCAAGGACATCGCCATGATGTTCTCCGTAGCCGATATCCTGGGTGGCATAAACCCTGTGACGCAGGTGATCTTGGCCAACGCGGCGGGTGCTATCTGTGGGATGGCCCACGCCTGGACCCCCATCACGGCGCCGACTTCGGGCATCGTGGTGGGGATCACTGCGTTCGGAAACGTGGAACCGACGGTCAAGCGTTGCGTCGACCTCCTGCAGAGGCAGGGCAACATACCGATGACTTTCCACGCCTCGGGCGCAGGGGGCTCCGCGATGGAGGACCTCATTGAGCAGGGCATCATCGGCGCAGTGATCGATATCGTGACCCACGAGCTGATTGGCGACCTCTATGCTGAAGATGCGTACTCCCCCGCGAAACCCGGCAGGCTCGTCGCTGCGGGCAGAGCGGGAATTCCCCAGGTGGTCTCGCTCGGCGGCCTCGACTACTTCGTTTTCGGCCCGTTGTCGCTCGTTCCGCAGAAATATCACCACAGAAAGATCCACTACCACAACCCGTTCAACACCAATATCCGTACCACGCCCGACGAAGCGCTCGCCATTTCCAGGTTGCTCGCAGAGCGACTGAACGCTGCGAAAGGACCGGTAGCCGTGATCGCCCCGCTCCAGGGCTGGACGGAATTTGGGAGAGAGGGTGGCCCGCTGTACGACCCCGAATCGGACGCCCTGTTCGTCCGCACGCTAAAGGATTTGCTGCGCCCGGGCATCAGGGTAATTGAACTCGACGCCAACATCAACGATCCTGTGTTTTCGCGCGTTGCGGTTTCCATTCTCTCCGAGCTCCTGGACCCGTAGAAGTTCATGAGGAAGGGGGATCCGGTTCATGCAAAGGTTTAGCAGGGCAGTAGTGGCCATACTCGTCGCGGTGATCCTGGCCTCCATGCTCGCAGGCTGCGGCGGTAGCAGTGCGCCTGCACCACAGAGTCCGCCACCGAAGGCTCCCGAGGCTCCCCAGAAGAAGGAAGTCGTGCTCGGCGTGTCGCTACCGAGTTCCGACAACCCGTTCTTCGTCCGCATGAGGAACGGCATCGAAGATGCCGCCAAGAAAGCAGGCGTCACAGCCAAGGTGCTGCTTGCGCAGGAAAATCAATCGAAGCAGCTGTCCGACATCGAGGACCTGATCCAGTCCAAGGTGGACGCGATCATCTTCGTGCCGGTGGACGTGGCGGCGGCAGTCCCGGCGGTCGAGGCCGCTGTAAAAGCCAAGATCCCGGTTATTGACCTCAACAGGCGAGTCAACTCGGACAAGTACATCACCCGTATCGGCTCCGACGACGTCCAGGTGGGTGCAAAGATCGCCGAGTACATTTGCAGGAAGCTAAACGGCAAGGGCCAGATCGTGCTACTCCGTGGCCAAGCCGGCGCCTCGGTTGCCGAGCAGCGCCGTGAGGGCTTCATGAACACGCTAAAAAAGTACCCGGACATAAAGATCCTGGCCGACATGACATGCAAGCATCAGAGGGCTGAGGGCTTGCGGATCATGGAAGACTTGCTCCAAGCCCATAAGACTATCGACGCCGTGTATTGCATTAACGATGAAGTCGCACTCGGCGCTATGGGTGCGATCACGGCGGCAAAGAGGCAGGGCATAATCGTGACGGGCATCGACGCCAACCCCGATGCCCTTCAGGCAATCAAGGACGGCAAGATCACCCTTACCGTCGCTCAGAAACCCGTGCTCATGGGCCGCCTCGGCGTCGAGAGCGCACTAAACGTCATCAAGGGCGAGAAAATTGACAAGGAAATTGTTACCGACATCGTCATGATCGACAAGGAGAACGTCAGCACTGTCGACCTGACTGGCAATTAGGCCGAAGACTGGCAATGCGCTGGGCGTGGACCCGTACAGCCGGCACTCAGGTCTCTGACGGGACGCTCCAAGGCCCCTCTCCCTAGACACCACCCCGCCCGACATGTCCCGGGCGGGGTGTTTTAACGCCTCCCGCCGCACGGCGGGCACCCTTGCCGGTGGAGTGTCGCCGCTCGCACCGGCTTCGGCAGAAGGGGCTTAGCAAAATGAGAAGGGCGCTGGAGCTAAGCGGGTGGGGATCCAGCTTGGTGGGGCTGCGAGGGAACCCTGTTCAACCAATCGAAGGCGTACACTGAAGCGCTTCAGGCTCTCGACCGGGCGGGAAGTATCCCCAGAGACCTCCAGAAGCAGGCCGCCGCAGCGCGGAAGCGGTCTGAGAACATGATCCAAAAAGGCTACCGGGAGAGGGAATACCCGCAATCCGACCAACGAGCCCCCGTCGCGCACGCGGCGGGGGCTCATGCAAAACCCTACGCCTACGACCCACTTGTCAAAAAGCCCAGTTACCGCTCCACCACCATCGCGATGCCCATGCCGCCGCCGATGCACAGCGTCGCCAGGCCGTACTTCGACCCACGCTTCTGCATCTCGTAGAGCAGGGTCACGAGTATCCGGCAGCCGCTGGCCCCGATCGGGTGACCGAGGGCGATAGCGCCGCCGTTGACGTTCAGCTTATCCTTGTTGAAGTGGAGTTCCCTGTCGACCGCGAGCGACTGCGCCGCGAACGCCTCGTTCGCCTCGATCAGGTCGATCTGGTCGAGCGTCAGGCCGGCTTTCTGCAGCGCTTTCTTCGTCGCCGGCACCGGGCCGATGCCCATTATCTCCGGCGGGACGGCCGCCCAGGCGTATGAACGGATCTTTGCCAGCGGCTCGAGGCCTCTCTTCGCCGCGATGTCGGACGCCATGACGACCACCGCGGCAGCGCCGTCGTTGATGCCGGACGCGTTACCGGCGGTGACGGTGCCGTCCTTCGCGAACGCGGGCCTGAGCCCGGCGAGGCCTTCCTTCGTGACTCCGAACCTCGGGTACTCGTCTGTGTCGAATACGACCGGGCCCTTCTTCGACGGTATCTCGACGGGTACGATCTCATCCTTGAACCTGCCGGACTTCACGGCCTTCTCGGCCTTCTGCTGGCTCCACCCCGAGAATTCGTCCTGCTCGTCGCGGGTGATGTTATACTTCTTCGCAAGGTTCTCCGCGGTAATGCCCATGTGGGTGTCGCCGAAGATGCACCACAGCCCGTCGCTAATCATGGAGTCGACGAGGGTGCCGTGGCCCATCCTGTAGCCGGTCCTCGCCTTGGGCAGGAGGTACGGCGCGAGGTCCATGTTCTCGGTCCCGCCGGCGACCACGATCTCGGCATCGCCGAGCAGGATTGACTGCGCAGCGAGCGCGACTGACTTGAGGCCTGAGCCGCACACCTTGTTGACGGTCCACGCGGGCACCTCGACCGGGAGGCCCGCCCTCAGTGTGGCCTGCCTCGAGACGTTCTGGCCCTGGCCGGCCTGCAGGACGTTACCCATGATGACCTCGCACACGTCCGCGGGCTCAACCTTGGCTCGCTTCAGCGCTTCCTTGATTACTACCGCGCCGAGATCCGCCGCGGATACGTTGGCGATGGTCCCGCCGAACGACCCGATCGGGGTCCTCACAGCGCTGACGATTACGGCCTCTTTCACGATCTCTCTCCTCTCCGGACTGCGCACAGCCGCTACGCTGACATCTCCTTCAGGTCGGGCGCCACCGTGAACTCCGCCTCGGTGGACGCGCGGATCTCGTCGACGGTCACGCCCGGGGCGATCTCTTTGAGCACGAGCCCCTTCTTCGTTACCTCCATGACGGCCATGTCGCTCACGATCAGGCTTACCTTGCCTTTCGCGGTGAGCGGCAGCCTGCACTGCTTGAGTATTTTGGGAGCCCCATCCTTCGTAACATGCTCGGTCACGACGATGACCTTCCTGGCCCCGGTGACGAGGTCCATCGCCCCGCCCATCCCCGGCACCATCTTGCCGGGGACCATCCAGTTCGCGAGGTTCCCGCGCTGGTCGACCTCGAGCGCGCCAAGCACGGTGGCGGCGAGGTGCCCGCCGCGGATGATCGCGAACGAGGTGGCGCTGTCGAAGCACGCGCCGCCCGGGAGAATCGTTACCGGCTTGCCGCCGGCGTTGACGACGTCCTTGTCCTCCTCGCCTTCAGCGGGGGCGGGCCCGATACCCACGAAACCGTTCTCAGACTGGAGGATGATCTCCACGCCCTCTGGAATATGGTTGGCGACCTGCGTCGGAATACCTATCCCTAGGTTCACGACGTCCCCGCTCTTGAACTCCTTTGCCACGCGCTTGACCATCAGTTCCTTCCTGGCTTCCCTGTCCATAGGCCTCCCCCTTTCAACCCTTCACGACCACGTCGACGAATATCCCCGGGGTCGTGACCTCGTCCGGGTCGATCTCGCCGACCTTGACCAGCTCCTCGACCTCGGCGACCACGAGGTCGGCCGCCATGGCCATGAGCGGGTTGAAGTTCCTGGCTGCCCGCCTGTACACGAGGTTCCCGCTCTCGTCACCCTTGTGGGCGAGCAGAAACGCGATATCCGCCTTCAGCGGCGTCTCCAGCAGGTACTCGTTGCCGTTGACGACGACCTTCTCCTTGCCCTCCTCGGCGACGGTGCCGAGGCCCGTCGGGGTGAGTATCCCACCGAGACCGGCGCCGCCGGCGCGGATCCGTTCCGCGAGAGTCCCCTGCGGGACCAGATCCACCTTCATCTCGCCGGCTATCATTTTCTTACCGGTGACGGGGTTCGTGCCGATGTGCGACGCGATAACGTGCTTGACCTGGTTGTTCACCACCAGCTTCCCGATGCCCCTGTCCGGAAACGCGGTGTCGTTCGCGACGATCGTGAGGTCCCTGACGCCTTTCTCCACCAGTTCGTCCACGATGTGTTCCGGCGTACCGCAGGCCAGGAAACCCCCGATCATCAGGGTCATACCGCTCTTGACCTGCGCCACTGCCTCCTTGATAGACCTGACCTTGTTCATAACCAAAGCCTCCTCCAGAGCCGAGCCTCACTCAAACCGCGGCAATCAACGCGGCGATGCTGAGCACTATGCCGGTGTAGATAAGTACCAGGGTGGTGTATCCCATGACGTCCCTCGCCTTGAGCCCCGCGAGACCGAGCAAGGGCAGCGCCCAGAACGGCTGGATCATGTTGGTCCACTGATCGCCCCACGCAACCGCCATCGCGGTCTTGACGGGATCGACACCCATCTTCTGCGCGGCCATGACGCTTATCGCACCCTGCGCTGCCCACTGGCCGCCGCCGGACGGGATGAACATGTTGATTATACCTGCCGCCCAGAATTGAAGCATGTAGAAGGTGCTCTTCGTGGCTATCGCGACGAACCAGTTGGCGATGATCGCGGCCAGGCCGGTCCCCATCATGATGCCCTGGATGCCGCCGTATACGGGGAACTGCAGCGCGATTCCGCCGGCGCCCTTGATCGCCTTCTCGACTGCGCGCACGTAGTTGATCGGGGTACCGTGCAGTAGAAGGCCGCCGAACAGGAACAGGCCATTCACGATATCGAGGTTCAGATTGAAGCCCTTCGCCGCGAAGTACTTCGCGAAGAACACGACGCCTAGCAGGCAGAACACGTAGTTGATGACCCTGCTGTTCTCCACCTTTTCAGCCCAGGTCCTCGGGACGAACTCCCTGCGCTTCCGCTCCTCTTCCTCCTCGTCCTTCCGCGACTTGGCCAGGACTTCGGGGTCCAGCACCTTTGTATTCTCGGGAGAAGGCGATGCCATTGCCAGTACGAACGGAAGCGTGAGGATGATGAGCCACGCGGGGATAAGGTTCCAGGGAGCAAACACGGTCTGGGAAACCGGGACAACCATCTTGGCGATCTTCTCAAGATGGTTGGCGGGGTTACCTGCCGTCGCAATGGTCAACGGTACGGACCCGGAAAAGCCCATGTGCCAGATGACGAACCCGCCGTACGCCGCCGCGATAAGCAACGGGTAATCTACGTTCTTTACCTTCTTCACAACCTCGAGCGCCAGGAGGCCGCCGACGATGAGACCGAAGCCCCACTGAACCCAGGAAGCGACTCCGGCCACGAGAGCGACGATGATGACCGCCTGGTACGGGGTTCGCGCCAACCCGGCGATCGAGGAGAGCATCCTTTTCACCGCCGGCGCCAGAGCGAAGCAGTGGCCCGTTACGAGGATCATGACCATCTGCATCGAGAACGCGAGCAACGACCAGAAACCACCCCACCACGCGTCGACGATCTCCAGGGGTGTCTTGCCGGTGAAAACCAGGGCCAGAATGAAAGCGAGGAACGTGAGCAATACGGCAAACAAGAACGCATCCGGAAGATACCTTTCCATGATCCGCGTAAAGAAGTTGCCTAAACGCCTCAACATCCACCAGTCCCTCCTTCTTGGAATTGAATCCATGGATTCCGACTATTCCAGCGAGCAAGTTCCATGCCGGGGAATGTCAACCGTCGATGATCGTCGATGATCGCGGTTCACGCCTGAGACTACCAGCGGAGCAGGTCAACTCGTGCGGTTGCCCGTGGCTGCCTTCTTACCGGACCTCCACGGGGGGATGATTACTGTGAAACTGGTTTCGCAGGTGCGAAGCGGCCTTCGCACCGAGGGATTCGGCCCTACGAAGCGCGCGGCGCCGTCGTTGAAGGGCTGCCGCCCGCCTGTCTAACGCTACTGCAGGTTGAACTCCTTGATCTTCATCTGAAGGGACCGCCGGGATATGCCGAGCGCGGCGGCTGCCCTGGTGCGATTTCCGCCGCACCTGGCCAGGGCTTCGGCGATGATCTGCCGTTCGTGATTCGCTTTAAACTCGCTCAGGCGGCCCTTGAGCCCGCCTGCCGCAGGCCTGCCCCGCCGGACATCCTCCGGTGTAGCCGCCGTGACAGCCCCAGCACCGGCGCCCGCGGCCACCCTGATGTGCTCGGGGAGCAACGCCGGCGTCAGAACGCTTCCCTCGCCAAGCACCGCCGCCTGTTGAATCACGTTCCTGAGCTCGCGGACGTTGCCGGGCCAGTTGTGCGCCTTGAGCAGGTCCATCGCCTCGGGGCTGACGCTGTGAAGCCTCCCCCCGCTCTCTTCCGAAAACGTCTTGAGGAAATGGGTCACGAGGAGCGGGATGTCCTCCCTGCGCTCCCTTAACGGCGGGATTCTGATCGGAATCACGGCCAGCCTGTAGTAGAGGTCCTCCCTGAATTCCCCTTTTTCTATCTGCGCCCTCAGGCTGCGATTCGTGGCGCAGATGACCCGGATGTCGACCGGTATCCTGCGCGTCCCGCCGAGGCGCTCGATCTCCTTTTCCTCCAGCACCCTGAGCACCTTGGCCTGCATGTCGCGCGGCAGGTCACCGATCTCGTCAAGGAAGATGGTGCCCCCGTCGGCCAGCTCGAACTTTCCCGGCTTCTTCCGCCTGGCCCCCGTGAACGCCCCTTCCTCGTAGCCGAACAGCTCGCTTTCCAGCAGGTTCTCGGGCAGCGCGGCGCAGTTCACGGGCAGGAACGGCTTCGCCCGCCGCGGGCTCTCCCAGTGGATCGCTCTCGCGACGAGCTCCTTTCCCGTGCCGCTTTCGCCCTCTATCAGCACAGACGCGTCGGTGGTCGTCACTTTCTCGATCAGTTGAAAAATGCTGAGCATCGACTGCGACGCGGCGATGATGTTCTTGATGTGGTATTTCTCCTGCAGCTGATCCCTGAGTTGCTCGACCTCCCGGGCGAGACGGCCGAACTTCATGGAATTCTCCATGATCATCCGGAGCTCTTCCACGTCGAACGGCTTGGTCACGTAGTCGTGCGCGCCCATCTTCATGGCCTCGACCGCCGTCTTGACCGTTCCGTAAGCGGTCATCATTACCACGGGCGTCTGGGGGTATAGATGCTTGATCTGCTTTAGTGCGGTCATGCCGTCCATGCCCGGGAGTTTCAGGTCGAGCATGACGAGGTCGACGCGGTCATGCGCGAGCTTCTCGAGCGCCTCTTCGCCGCTCCTGGCCCCCAGGATTTCGAATTCATCCCCGAAACTGCTCCTGAACAGCCACTCCATGTTGGGCTCGTCGTCCGCCACGAGCACCTTGGGTAACGCACTCATCGATGGTCTCCTCTTTGCCAGGGAATTCGCACTCGCCCGCACGCTCATCTATTCCGTAAACTTCAGTACGACGTGCTGTGCAGGCAGGTTCACATTGAAGCACGCGCCCTCCCCCGCCCGCGAGTTGAACTCAATGTATCCCTTGTGTTCGTCCACGATGCGCTGCACCAGCGCGAGGCCGAGGCCCGTGCCGTCCTTCTTGGTCGAGTAAAACATGTCGAATATTTTGTCCTGGTCCTTCTCCGGGATCCCGACGCCCGTATCCCTTAACGACACCTGCACGTACGCGCTGCCCGGCTGCCTCGACGTAGAAACCTTCAGTACCCCGCCGTCAGGCATGGCCTGTATGGCGTTCAGCAGCAGGTTGAGGAACGCCTGCTGCAGGTGTTCGGGGTCTCCCTCGACAGGTGGCAGCGTCTCGGCGTACTCCTCGACCACATTTACCAAGGCCGCGCGGGCATACGCCCTGATCACGTCCACCGACCGCTCCACGACCTGGTTTAACTCCACCGGGATGTACCGCGGCTTCGAGAACCTCGTGAAGTTGAGCAGAGACTCCACCGTCCTATTAACTCTAGCAAGTTCCTCGCCAAGTATCCTCGACGAGTTGACCAGAAACTCCTGGTCGCCGAGCTTCTGGGGTATGAGCTGGATCGACCCCGCCACGATGGTCAGCGGGTTTCGTATCTCATGCGCGATAGACGCGGCGAGCTCGCCCATGGCGGCGAGCTTCTCAGTTCGTTGCACCCGTTCTTCCTCGGCACGCGCCTCTTCGAGGTCCTCGAACAGCACGATGTACCCGTCCCTGCCCCCGACCCCTTCGCTGACGTGAGTGGATATCATCGTCACGTCCTTGGGGCCGCTGGGGATCTTGATGCTCATGTTGGAGAACCGGTTCATGGCCTCGGCGTCTACCCCCAGCACGTTGGCGGGGTCGAGGCCGATGGACTCGAGAAACGCGGGGCAGGACATCTCCATGATATCGTTCCGCTTCCGCTGGACTATCTCGAGTAAGCCGTCACTGGCGAACACCACCTGACCCTGCTCGTCCGCCACGAGGACGCCAAGGCTCAGCGAGTTCAGGAACATCATGAGATAGCGGAACATCCGCTTGATGGACTGGACGTAGGGGAGGAGGGCGACCCGGTCCTGACGCCGGTTATGGCGCCTCGTTTCCATCGATGCCAGGATGGACTCCGGAAGCCGGGCCGGCATGAGCAGGGACCGGCTGGCGAACAGGAGGAGTCCCGTCAGGCCGAGGATCGGCTGGATGTTCGGGGAGAAGAACAGGCTCCTCGCGCCCTGCTGGATCTGGGCGTATATGTCGGCCAGGGTCTCGTTCGCCCATACGAACCCGACTGCCCTGCCGCAACGGATGATCGGGGAAACGCAGTTCATTATCTCGCCCCTGACCATCGAACCCACACCGACGACTTCGCGCCCCAGTTCCATCGCCTGCACGCCGATGTGGCCCGGCCCCGCGCTGACCCCCACCTTCGACCCGAACTCCGAGCTGGGGCCGTAAGTAAGGATACAGCCCAGGTCCCGCGAGTAGTAACCCACACCAACGCCTGGGAAGCACGCCGCCACCATGTCGGTGTACGGCGCGAGTTCCCTGTTGAGGGCCTGGATCTTGTCCTTCCGGCCGGCGGGCTTCGGCGTGAGCCGGTTGAGTATGTCGTCGAACTCGCCCTCGAGGTGCTTCTCGAGGAGGCGGGTGATGCCGAACAGCTTCTGCGCCTTTTCCTCGATGAGGGCGCCTTCGGCTTTCTGGAATAGCAGGTAGCGCTGTTTCATCTATACTCCTCCAGGGTCTCCACGTTCCCATATGCGCTAGACATCCATCTCCACATGATGCTTCGATAATGGATTCCCTTTGGCCTGCTGGAAGTCGATGACTGTACCGAAAGTACCAGCGCGCCCCCCGTTTGGGAGGCGCGCCGACTGGAGTGATCGTGTGGGTCGCGGCGAACAGTAACCCGAGTATACGACGAGCAACGCGGCTGCGGCAAGCAGTGGCCCCACGGCGGCGCTTCAGGTCACAACCCTCATGATTACCCGGAACACCGACTCGTCGCGGCTTTCCGCCAGCTCAAAGCCGCGACGCACCTCCTCGAGCGTGACTTCGTGCGTGATCATCGGACCCACTTGCACCTTCCCGGACGCGAGCAGGTCGATAGCCGCTTCATAGCCACCTGTACCGCTCTTGGACCCTCTAATGGTTATCTCCTTGTAGTACAGCTCCTGGCCTTGCATGTGGTCTACCGCTTCACGGTACGTGCTGAATACGGTGACTACTCCCCCGGGCCGGACGAGGGCTATCGCCTTGTTCAGCGATTCGGGCTGTCCTGATGCCTCGAACACGACGTCGAAACCACTTCTCGTAAACCCACCCAGCAGCCTGTCGGTATCCGGATCGCTGTATCCCACAACGAGGTCGGCTCCCAGGTGCCTGGCCAGGGCGAGGTGTGACTTCCTGCTCCCGCCCAGAATCGCTATCCCATCCGCCCCTGCGGCCCGGGCTACCTGCAGCAGCAGGAGGGCGGAGTGTCCCGAGCCGATGATGGCCACCTTCGTGCCTGTGGCGATACTGGACTTCGCCACCGCCCTGACGGCGCACGCGACTCCGACCAGTGACTGGGCGTCCCTGGGGTCTATCCTCTCGTCAACCCTGTGCGCGATCTTGGCGGGCACCACCACGTACTCCGCCATCGCCCCATCGCGCATCCTGCCGAGGGAAACCCTGTTGCGGCAGTACTCCTCGAGCCCGCTGGAGCACATTGCGCAAGCGCCGCAGGGATAGCTGGCCTCGGGCGCCACGATGTCGCCGGCGCGGACGCCCTCCACTGCGCTCCCGACTGAAAGTACCTTTCCCACGAACTCGTGCCCGGGCACAACCGGGTACCTGGCACGGTAGTTGCCCGCCCACACCATGACGTCGGTCCCACAGTAGCCGACGTACATCACTTGGATTACGACTTCGGAGGAGCCCGGGGCCGGTAACGGCCTCTCCTCGATCGTAATGTGGCGAGGTTCCTTCAAGACTGCAGCCTTCAACCGGCAGCCCTCCATCGCTAGCTCTGGTCCGCGATATCGAGAACCGCGCGCCCGCTCACAGCCCCGCTGCTCAAATCCTCCAGCGCACGAGTCGCCTGCTCCAGGGGGTATCTCCTGGATATCAGGGGGGTCAACTGGCCCCGTTCGAGAAGCGTGATCGCCTCGACGTAGCTCTGCATCGACGAAGCTCTCGACCCCGAAACCGTGATCTGGTGGTGGACGATTTCCGGGGTCGGGATGCTGAACGAAACGTCGCTGGCATATCCCAGCATGATAATCCTGCCGCCGGGCCGCACGAGGCGCAGCGACGTCTTGACCGTGTCTTGCCTTCCGACGGCGTCGATGACGACGTCGAACAACTTCGCCCCACAGTCGCCCATATCGGAGTGCAGCCTGCACTCGTGCGCACCCAGCTCCGCCGCCTGCTCCAGCTTGGCTGCGGAGACGTCCACCGCCAGGACCCACGCCCCCACAAGCCGCGCAACCTGGACGGCGTGGATTCCCAGGCCGCCGGCGCCGATGATTGCCACCCTGTCCGCCAAGCCAACGTGGGCCGTGCGCTTCACTGCCTCGACGCTGGTAGCGATGGCATCCGCGGCGATACCCGCTTCATCGAAACCTACGTTCCCGGGCAAAGGGACGACATTCCGCCCGGGTACCGTCACATATTCCGCGTATCCGCCGTTACACGTGAAGCCTATCTGGTTGATGAGGTTTTCGCAGAGGGGCTCGTGACCGGTGCGGCACTGGGAACACCGGCCGCAAGTCGCGTAGAAGTGTACCCCCACCCTCGTTCCGGGTTCGACCCCGCGCACCAACGGGCCCACCCCTTCGACTACCCCGGCGATCTCGTGGCCGAGAATGTGAGGGAGGGCGGGGAGCCGTTCCCGTGGAAGCAAGCCCTTGAACAGCTTTACGTCGCTGTAACAAACTCCGCAGCTATGTACCCGCACGAGAACTTCGTTCCCGGCCGGCGGCCTGACCGGCACATCCTCAACCACGAGCGGCTTGCCGAACTCGTGCATTACCGCTGCTTTCATCCGCGCACCTTCTTGACCAGATCCAGGAACTCCTCGTCTGTGAGACACGCCTTCTTCTGGGTGCCGAGGCGTTTGACACCGTCAAGTACCGCACCGATCATTTCCTCGGGTATCTCGACGCCGAGTTCGCGGGCCTTGACGCTTATCGACTCCTTCCCGCTCTTCTTTCCGAGCACGACGTGGATTTGCTGTCCTACCACCTCGGGTTTGTAAGGGAACACGGCAAGAGGCATCTTGTAAACGACCTCCATGCCCAGGCCGATCTCCCGCATGAACGCGGATTCGCCGACTACCGGCTTATTCCGGGCCAGCTTTATCCTGCTCAGGTCCTCCACCAGCTTCGACAGGGACGACAACTGCTGGAAGTCAAGTCCCGTTTCCACTCCATACAGGAGCTTGAGTACCAGGGCCACTTCGTCGAGCGACGCGTTGCCTGTGCGCTCCCCCAGTCCGTTTACGCATACGTGGATGACGCCGGCGCCGCCTTCCACGCCTGCAACTGATGTCGCCGTGGCCAGGCCGAGGTCGTTGTGTGTATGTACTTCAATCGGGATGTCAACCCAGCTCTTCACCCTGGATACCAGCCACCGGACCGCGGCCGGACTGGCGCAGCCGGTCGTGTCGATCACGGCCATCGAGTCGGGTTTCCCCTGCGCCATCACGATGTCCACCAACCTGCGCAGGAAGCCCATATCCGCCCTCGTGGTGTCGAACGGGAAGAAGCAGACGTTCAGTCCCTGGTCCTTCGCGTAACTGACTGCCTTCACAGCCCGCTCGATGGCCTCTTCCTCGGTCCAGCCGAGCTGGTACTTGATCTTGGGCACACCGCTCGGGCTTTCAATGACGACGTGGGAAACCCCACATTCAACCGCTTTGTCGATGTCCCCTTTGGTTGCGCGGCAGAACGCGTAGATCTTCGATCCCAGGTTCATCTTGACGATCTCCTTGATGGCCTGGGCATCCTCGTCCGACACCGCCGGCATCCCGGCTTCAATCCGCTGGACGCCTGCCTCGGCGAGCTTTGCCGCGATCCGAACCTTTTCGTCCTTGCGGAACACCACGCCGGGTGTCTGTTCGCCGTCCCTGAGGGTGGCGTCGTGGAACTCGACTCTGCGATCTACCGGTGGTTTGACCCCGCCTTCGAAATCAAACGGGCTGACCCACCAGTCTTCGGACCTCCAAGCACCTGTTTCAGCCATCCGACTTCCCTCCCGCTCAATAGACAGGGTACAGAGGATTCCCCGTCTCGATTGCCGCTACAACGTTTTGCGCAGCCACGAGGCTTGTCCTCGAAATGGCCTCGTAGCTGTATCCCCCCATGTGTGGGGTCAATACGACGTTCTCCAACCCGGTCAGGGGGTTATCGGGTTTGACGGGCTCGCTCTGGAACACGTCGAGTCCGGCTCCCGAAATCCATCCCTCCTTAAGCGCCTTGTACAGGGCCTGCTCGTCCACTACCTCTCCCCTGGACGTGTTGATGAGGACCGCCGTCTTCTTCATCCTGCGCAAAGTCGCCTCATCGATCAGGCCTCTCGTCTTGTCGGTCAGCGGCACGTGAAGGCTCAGGAAGTCGCTCTGCTCAAGGCACTCGTCGAAGCCGACCAGTGTTACGCCTTTGATGCTCTCCGATCCGGAGTAAGCCACATCGTATCCTATGACACGCATACCGAGGGCGGCCGCAATTTCCCCCAGGATCACGCCGATCGATCCGATCCCGACGAGGCCGAGGGTCTTCCCCTTCACTTCCGTCCCAAACAGGGGGCCCCACTTGCCGGTCCTCACGGCTTCATCCGCGACCAGCAGCCTCCTGGCGGAGGCCAGCAGCAGGAGCAGAGCGAGCTCGGCTACGGTCCTGGCGCTCTCGTAAGGGGCGTTGGCCACCATGATGCCCGCCCGCTTCGCGGCTGCCAGGTCGATGTTGTCTACACCGATCCCATGCTTCGATATGATTCGCAGGCGGGGTGCGCCCGCCAGCACATTCGCGTCGAACTTTTCCAGCCCGACGATTGCCGCATCACAATCGGCCAGTCTTACGCCGATCTCGGTGGGGTTCGCCGGATACGCGCTGAGCCGGGCTACTTCGAACCCATGGCCGGTTAGATACTCCACGGCCGTCGAATCGTATTTCGCGAACGTGGGTGTGGTAACGAGTACTTTGGGCATTCAGTCTGCACTCCTAATACCTGAGCCGGATCGTCTAACTCCTGCGGTCAAGTAGTGTAGGGTAAGCCCGGCGGCAAGACAACCAAGGCCGATCAGGTCAGTCTTGATCTCCGCTATCATGAGGAGCACACCGCCGGCCAGCAGGACCGCTCTGACGGCCGGAGCGACCGGCCTGGAGAGCCATCCTTCCAGGGCTACGGAGAGCGCGAACACGCCGAGTGTGGAGGTCAGGCACGACCACGCCACCCAACCCGGCGATCCCATGAGCAGTAGTCCCGGTGTATATACAAACATGAAGGGAACCAGGAACCCGACTATGCCGAGTTTCGCGGCCGTCAGGGCGACCTGGATCGGGCTCGTCCTGGCTATGGCTGCTGCGGGGTACGCGACGAGCGCCACTGGTGGAGTTATGCCGCTCACACAGGCGAAGTAGAATATGAACATGTGAGCCTGCAGAGGTGAAATCCCCATCTTCGTCAGAGCAGGCCCCATGACCGCCGCCGAAATGAGGTAGCATGCAGTCGTCGGAAGGCCCATGCTCAAGATGACCACGATGACAGCCGTTAGCACGAGCGCGAGGAAGAGCGACCCGTGTGACAGGCTCACAATCGCCGTCGAAAGCTTTAATCCGACCCCGGTGAGCGATATCATCGCGACTACGATGCCTGCGCACGCGCAGGAAGCGATGACCTCCATACACCCTTTCGTACCGTCGGCAAGGGCACCGAGTAATCCCTTCCACGAAAGCCTGGTGTCTTTACGCAGGAATGAGACCGCCACCGCCGTGTAGATCGCGAATAGCGCAGCCCTTATCGCAGTGGTCTGGACTATTACCAGCTCGTAAAGGAGGACCAGGAGCGGAATGATCAGATGGCCGCGGGTCCTCCAGATGGCTTTGGGATCGGGGAGCTCGCAGGAGGGAAGACCTTTCAGGCCCATTCTGCCCGCCTCAAGGTCGATCATCAGGTAGACCGCCAGGAAGTACAGTATCGCGGGCAAAGCGGCGGAAATCGCGATTTTCGAGTAGGGCATGGATACCATTTCCGCCATCAGGAAAGCCCCCGCCCCCATCACGGGAGGCATGATCTGCCCCCCCGTTGACGCAACCGCCTCGACGGCCCCGGCGAAGTGGGGAAGGAACCCTGTACTCTTCATCAACGGGATGGTAAACGTGCCGGTCGCCACGACGTTTGCGATGCCGCTGCCCGAAATCGTCCCGAACAGGGCGCTGGCGAACACGGCAACCTTCGCGGGGCCGCCCCTCAGGCGCCCTGCCCCCGCGTACGCGAGGTCCGTGTAGAACTTGCCGGTCCCCGTCGCGTTCAACACAGCTCCGAAGAGGATGAATAACAGGACGAAGGTGGAAGACGCCCCGATCGGGATGCCGTAGATGCCGTCAATGCTGAACGCCTGGCTGATTATCCTGGCCAGCGGGTAGCTCTTGGCACGCAGCGGTCCCGGGAAAAACGACGCAAACTTCGCGTACAGTACCAGTACAAGCGTGAGGATGGTTAACGGTAACCCGACTAGCCGCCTGACCATTTCCAGTATCAGTACTATGGCGACGGCCCCGAGCACGAGATCGCCCGCAGTGGGCGAAACTCCCGCTCTCAACACGAAATCCTCGTTCTGGGTCAACACGTAAAACGTCGTCACGACGCCCGCGATCGCCATGAGCCAGTCCAGGGGAGAAACCGCCTTGCGTCCGCTGAACGGGGCGTACAACAAGGGCACGATAATGAATGCTACCATCAAGTGGAGCGCCCTGAGCTCCAGGACGGACGTTGCCCGGATACCGAGTGAATAGACGTGATACAGGCTCGACAGCACCGCCACGCCCGCGACGATCGCAGCGGCCGCGCCAGTCAGATTACGCTTGAGGCTATCCGAGGGCTCTTCGAGAATCCTTGTGCTGTCTTCTGACCTGGCCAAGTCCAGATTACCCCCTATCTGCAACAAACAGCGCTGCAGCCCGAAGAACTGGCCCACCGCGCCGGTGAAGGGCCTACGGCGCGGTGGGCGTGGCGCTTACTTGGGTGGCGGCGGGAGTACCGGGAGCTTTACGCCCTTCTCCTTGTAGTACTTCTCGGCTCCAGGATGGAGCGGCAGATTCATGAACTGCACGTTCTCCAAAGCGCACTGCTTGAAGCTCGAGTGCGCCTTCTGTATGATGTCGATGTTCTGGTAAACCGACTTCACAGCATTATACACGAAGTCTTCAGGAAGGTCCGGCGAGCATATCATGAAGTTCCAGCCCTGGAAGACCTTATAGTCCTTGGTCAGCCCTTTATAGGTGCCGGCCTTCAGCGTGCCGATGTTGTAGTAGGGGTTGGCTTCCTTGAACTTGTTCAGGTCCGCGTCCGAGATCTCGATGAACCTGAGCTTCTGGGATATCTCCAGCTCCTGAATAAACCCTGCTGGATGGCCGGCGAGGTAGAATACGGCGTCCACCAGCCCGTCCCTCACCATTCCCCCGGTATCTTCCCAGCTGGCGTTGACTATCTTGGCGGGTTTGATCTTATAGAACTCGAGGAGCTGCCGCCCGGTGACGTCGCTGCCGCCGCCGGCGTATCCGAAGGCTACCGTCTTGCCCTGGAGATCCATGACCGACTTGACGGGAGAGTTGTCCTTCGTGAACCAAACGCCCTCGTACGAGTAAGAGGGGACTACCGACGCCACCTTCTTGTAGGAGACGCCCTTGGCCCAGGAGAGCCCGTAGTAACCGGGGTACGTCTGCAGGCTCGACGTAATGCCGAACTCGATCTGGGCCTTGTCCACCATCTGCATGTTCTGTGAAGACCCGCCCGGTTCCACGTTCATCTGCAGCCCGTCGAAGCCTTTCATGGTGGCCTCGGCGAACGCCGCGCAGAAGTTGATGAATAGGCTGCCCGCAGGCCCACTCCCCACGGACATGATGGTCTTGGGGGGCTTCGGCTTGCTAGGGCCCGAGCTTGGTGCCGGGGCCTGCGCGGGAGTCCCGCTCTTGGGCTGCTCCTTGGCAGGCTGGCCGGGTTGCTGGGAGCAGCCCGCCAGGCCGGATACTAACGCAACGACTAGAAGTAACGCAACCGTACGAATAATCCTCATCGTCTCATACCCTCCCTGTTGTGAATGCTGTAGATTCGAGAGAACTGTCGAACCAGGACCAGGTCCCCTTTCACCCCCTGTGAAGGTATTCGGCCGTGTGGCGCTTTTCCAGGACCCGCCCATCCCGCATGGCAACGACGCCCCTCACGATGGTCGCGGTCGGGACTCCTCTGACTTTCATCCCTTCGTACAAAATGTAGTCGCTGAACATGTCGTAGTCTTTGACCGACAGGGTGGCCTCTCTGTCAAGGTCCACTATCACCAGGTCGGCATCCGAGCCGACGCGTATGTCGCCCTTTCTCGGATGGAGGCCATAGAGCACAGCCGCATTATAGGAAGTGAGTTCAGCTACACGCTGAAGGGGTAAATCGCGCTTGAAGTGGCCTTCCGTCAACATCACGGGCAGCAGGAAGGGCGAGCCGGGAGCCCCCGCGGCCGGTTTCCACACACTCCCCATTTTGGCCTGGAGTTTCCTCGGCACGTGGTCCGAACCGATGGAGTCGACCGTTCCATCCTTCACTCCTTCCCACAGCGCTTCGGCGTCTTGCTTGCCGCGAATCGGCGGCCGGAGCTTTGCCTCCGGGTTGAGGATCACGCACGAGCCGACGGCCAGATATGGGTGACAGACCTCAACGCTTATGCCTTTCCAGGAGGTCTTCGCCTCCCTTACGGCATCCAAACCGGCTCTTGAGGTCAAATGCAGGATGTTCAGCCGGGCGCCCGTATGCCTGGCGAGGAACGAGATCCTTCTGATCGCCTCGGCTTCCGCAACAGGGGGTCTGGACTGAGCCCATGCCTCCATGTCATCCCGCTGCTGTGCGACCAGGCAGGCCTTGATACGGTTCACGATCTCGATGTTCTCGCAATGAGCTATAGCCAGGGCCTCGGGGAATTTCGCCACCTTCTCCAGGGCGTCGAGCAGAAACCCGTCGGTTAGGCTGGGGCAATTGAAGGGTTTGCCGCCGAAGCCGGTCGTCATGGCCTCTTCCCCGCGATAGGTCATGTACAGCTTGAAGGACGTGGCGCCCCATTCACGGACGTACTTGGGTACCGCCGCCAGGTGCTCGTCTGTTAACAGGACGATGTGGAATCCGAAGTCCGTGTAGGACGACTGCTCCGCGGCGGCCTTGACCTGTTCGAACGTCTCATCGTAGGGCGTCGGCTCCCTGAGGAAAAATAGTATGGTTGTAACCCCGCCGAACAGAGCGGAGCGGGTTTCGGTCACGAGGTCCTGCTCACCCGCGCCTATACCGATGTGCGAGTGAGGCTCAACCACTCCCGGAAACACGAACCTGCCGGCCGCGTCGATCTTCTCCCGTGCGGTCAGGTTCACTATTGGGTCCGTGAGTGCGACGATCTTGCCGCCCGAGATCCCTACGTTGCCCCTCACAAGACCGGATCGAGGTATGACCAGGGTCCCGTTTTCTATCACCAGGTCCAGCATTGCAGCAGGACACCCCGCCCTCGTCGTGAATTCACGGAGCCAATGAAGCGAAGACCGCCCCGATCTCCGCGGTCGTGCGACAGGTTGCCAGAGCCACCATAAGCAGGATTCGCGCCTTCTGGGCGGGGAGGTCGCCCGCGAGAATCACTCCGCACCTGGCCAGGTCGGCCGGTCCACAACCTCCACCGGCCCCGGGTGAGGTTCTGCCCCCGATTGACCTGGGCGCCATCACGATCGGGAAATCCCGTGCCCGCAGCTCTTCGACCGCCGCCATCATGCTGGGAGTCACCCCACCGTTACCGGGGAACGCCTCAATGACAACTCCCCTTGCCCCGCTGTCGACTGAAGCCTTAAGGAGCCTCGCATCGGAACCGAGAACGACTTTCACGAGGTCCACGCGTGGTTCGACCCCATCCGAAAACGCCCTTCTGAACAGGGGGGCCCTGTAGAATACCACGCCAGTTTTGCTCACCAGTCCGATGGGGCCCAGGTTGGGGGACTTGAACGCCCCGACGTCCGACTTGTGCGTCTTGACCACGTCGCGGGCGGCGTGGACCTCCCCGTTCATGCACACCACAACGCCCTTCCCGCGTGCGTATTCCGAGGTCGCGACTATCACGGAGTAGAGGACGTTCCTCGGCCCATCGCTATCGGGTTCCGAGGCACTGTACATGGCGCCGGTGAACACAACGGGTTTGTCGGATGAATGGAGGAGATCCGCCAGGTAGGCAGTCTCCTCCATGGTAGCCGTTCCCTGGATAACCACGGCACCGGCCGTCTCGTCGCCCGCCAGCCTGTCCTGAACAGTCTTCATCAGGTGGACCACCGTGTCAGGGTCCAGCGCAAAGCTCAGTACGCTGCTGAACTCCAGGACCTGCACGTCGGCGCGTTCCAGCAGGCCGGGTATGGAGCCCACGAGCTCCGCTCCCGTCACGGCGGGCTTGTAGCCCTCACTGCCGGTGGACCTGGACAGGATGGTGCCCCCGGTCGAGACTATCAGGACCCCAGGTTTAGCAGGCATAGGTCTCACCCGAGCAGTAGCTCGTCGTACGGCGTCTTGGTCAGGATTTCGTTGCCTGTCTCGGTGACCAGGATGGTGTCCTCGAGCCTGACGCCGCCGCCCCCGGGAATGCCCGGGACCAGGATGGCGGGCTCGCACGAGAAGATCATCCCGGGCTGGAATTCGTACACCTTCTCGCCCGTGGCGGCGAGTTCGCCAATGAGAGGAGCCTCGAAACCGGAGACTCCTATCCCGTGGCCCAGGATTCCGTGGAATCCGTGTTCGCCAAACCCGTGCTTCTTTATCACGTTGCGGGCAGCACGGCTCAGCTCCTCATTGGTGTGACCGGGCTTGAGAAGTTCGTGCACCGTCATCATCTCTTCGTACACAGCCGCGTAGACCCGCTTTTGCTGGTCGTTCGGCTTCCCGAATATGACCGTACGGGTGAAGTCGGAGAAGTAACCGTTGAAGCACCCGCCGAGGTCCATGAACACGAGGTCGCCTCGCCTGATCATCTTGTCGGACGCGAACCTGTGGAGCGGCGCGGTATTCTCACCGGAGGTGACAATGAGGTTGCACTGGGGGACTTCCATTCCGAGTGAGTAGAAGACCCTCATGACCTCGCCGAGGACTTCGCATTCCCTGATGCCTGCACGGATGGACTTGATCGCGGTTTCCATTCCCACCTCGGCGCACCGCGAGGACGTCTTCATCAGCTTGATTTCCTCGGAGTTCTTGATGGTCTTCGCCTCTTTGACGCATTCATCCCCGTCGACCAGCGTCGCGTTGGGCAGGTGCCTCTTCATCGCGTTGAGCATGTCCACCGTAACGGCGTCCACGCCGATTCGCCCCTTGTCGACGCCCATGTCCGCGAAAGTCTTCGCGAACTCCCTGACCATGTAGTCTGTGATGCCCGGGTCTTCCATCGAGCCGCAGGGGCGGATGTCCTCCGGCGGCATCCAGGTCATGGTGGCGCGGCACCTGTTGCAGTCGCCGCTCGTAACGTAGAGTGCCGGGCCGCTTTTCTGCGACATGATGGAGGCGTTTCGGGTGATGAACGTGATCGGCCACCAGAGGGGGCGCATTCCGGTCATGTACCGGATGTTCTCCGCCCTGAAGGTAATGAGTCCATCCAACTCGTGCTTCTTCATCATCGCCCTGAGCCGCTCAGTGCGACCCCGGCGCATTGAGGCAAAATCTACCCTGTCAACCCAGTCTACCGCGTAGTACAATCTGGAAACCTCCTCTAGCCCCGGCCTACGGGTGATAATCGAGATGCGACACGGACTCTAGACAACTGATCCGTTCCTGTCAGCGAAATTCTGGAGACTGGCTCTGACCCTGACCCTTTGCTCCCTCACCACCCTTTCCAGGCGCTCGTAGTCCTTCGACCGCAGCGCCTCGAGCATTTCCTTGTGCTCTTCGAGAGATGCCTTCGTCGAAACCGTCATGACGTTGAAAATGGCGCGAGCCCGCTCGGACTGGCGCCACAGATCCTCCAGCATTTTCATGAGCTTCTCATTGTCACAGCGACCGCACAGCACACGGTGGAATTCCCTGTCCACCTTCGAGTAATCCCAGAACCGCTGTTCAGCAGCGCATTTCTCCATCTCGCCAAGGAGCTGGACAAGCTCTGCGATGTCGTCGTCGGCCATGTTTTTCGCGGACGACACAGCCGCGAGAGATTCCAGCGATCCCCTGATTTCCATGATTTCTTGGAGTTCCCGTAGGGAGGGTATACTGACAAGTGCCCCTATATAGGGCGTGGAGACGATCAGGCCTTCGGACTCGAGTCTTTTCAGAGCCTCCCTGACTGGTATTTCGCTGACGCCGAGTTGCGCAGCAACGTCCCGGATGATCACCCGGTTCCCCGGAGCGAGTTCACCGCTGATGATGGCGTCCCTGAGACTCTCGTAGACTGTGTCGGCTTTGGTCTTGTGATCCGAAACCATCTTCAAGTAGGGTCACACTCCTCTGGCAGACCTCTGGCAGAAGGCAGAATATATCATATAGTATCACATGTATTCGGCGGCAGTTGGCGAACTCCTTCTTGGGCGCGTGTCAACTCTGGAGCCGGGTGAGGCAAATGGTAGAAGCCAATAATCGCGAACGCGCCGCCCTTGAGAAGGCGGCGCGTCAGCAGGGGTAATTCCTTAAACGATTCTCCATAGCCAGCGGGGGGGCTCACGCTAATATCGCTACCCAGCAACCTTCCCGAACGCCTTTTTGCTGCGGCTCGCGATGAACAGGAACCCGATATACACCACCAGCGCGACCGGTAGTGTGAGTATCCCCATCCCGTACCCGGCCAGGATGTACGCGACGAGCGACGCGGCTGCGGCGGTCAACGCGTACGGCAACTGGGTGACCGTGTGGTCTACCAGATCAACCCCGCCAGACATCGCCGACATGATTGTCGTATCGGATATCGGCGAACAGTGGTCGCCGAGCAGACCGCCGCTGAGCACGGCTCCGATGGTGACTATCACGTTCCCACCCAGGCCGTGCGCGAGCGGGATAGCCAGAGGCATGAATATGGCGAACACGCCCCACGAGCTGCCCGTCGCAAACGACGCGATGCAGGCAAATATGAACACGATCGCGGGTATCAAGGCCGGTGAGAGAATCCCACGCGCGGCTTCCACTATCACGTTCGCTGCTCCGAGCTTCTGCGTCACACCGCCCAGCGACCACGCCAGGACGAGTATCGTGAGCACCTCGGCCATGTTCTTGATGCCACCAACGAACGTGCCGACGGCCTGGTGGAAGGTCATGACCTTCTCGCGGATGACGAGGATCATCGCCACCAGCGAACCGCAGAGGAATCCGGACGTGACGCCCACGCGGATCTTCATGCCGGGCATGATCTTGGTCGGGAAACCTAGACTTACGAATATGGCGAACATGACGACCATCATCGTGATGAGCGGCGCCGCCATCAGGATGAGTCTCGGCGGCTTCTCGCTCTGGACGGGCTTCTCGGAGTCGAGGTTGATCGCGGAACCCGGCCGCAGAATCTGCCCGCCCTGGACCCTCTTCTCAGCGCCCAGCATCGCCCCCATGTCGAGGCCGAAGATCGCCACCAGGGCCACTCCCACGACCGTGAGTAATGCGTAGAACTGGTACGGTATCGCGCTCACGAACGCATCCCACTCGCTCTGAGCGATCTGCAGCGCCTTGAACTGTTCCGCGATCAATCCCATGTTGTAGACGCCCCAGCCTATGAACGGTATGAGGCAGCACACGGGCGAAGCCGTCGAGTCGATTATGTAGGCGAGCTTCTCCCTCGAACACTTGATACGGTCGAAGATTGGCCTGAATACGGGGCCGATCAGGAGGCAGTTGGCCGAGTCGGAGAAGAATATCACGAGACCCATCAGCCAGCCGGCGAGTTGCGCCTTCGCCTTCGAGTTGGCCCAGCGAGTAGCCCAGTTGCCGAACGCCATGGCGCCCCCGGACCTCTCCACGAGCGCCACGAACCCGCCGATGATGGACATCTGGATAATGAGCTGAGCGTTACCGGTGGAAGTGAGCTGCTTGAAGAAGTAATCCTCGATCATGCTGAGGAAACCGGCCACCGGGTTCAAATCTTTCAGCATTACGGACCCCAGCAGCACCGCGATGAAAAGCGATGATGTCACACTCCTCGTCACAACTGCCAGCACTATGGCCAGTACCGAGGGCAAGAGGGAGAGAATTCCCCAGTTCATCGATTGTCACCCTCCTTTAAGTGAGGCGGAGTAACGCAGTCACCCGGCCAATCCGAGAGCTACCTCGGGCGGCGTGTAGGGCCTGGATTGAACGATTGACGTTTCCTTGTGCGTGAGGACGCCGTTGTACGTAGTCAAAGCATTCAGTATGCACTGGTCGCCGCGACAGGCTTCGACGACCCCCTTGCTGGCGATGGCGAGTACCCTGGCGGAGATAGCGTAGGCGTACGCAATCGACGCCGTCCACGGCACCGCTCCGGGGATATTGTCGACGCAGTAGTGGGTCACCCCCTCGACCTCGAAGGTGGGATTGTCGTGTGTCGTCGGCTCGCAGGTCTCGATGGCCCCCGCGCGGTCACAGCTAATGTCGACGATGATCGACTTCGGCTTCATCAGCTTCAGCATTTCCCTGGTAATGAGGTGGTCCGTCCTCTCCTTGGGCCACTTCACCGCGTTCACCACGAGGTCCACGTGGGGGAGGCATCCCCTGATGTTGTACGGCGTGGAGAACATGGTGTTGAGCCCGTGGGGGAACACGTGCTTGATCGCCCTGAGCCTGGGCCTGTCCACATCGGCGACCGTGACGTTTGCGCCAAGGTTCACCAGTACCTCGAGAGCACTGACCCCCACGATACCCGCCCCGAGCACGAGGACATTCGCCCCCGGTACCCCAGCGATGCCGCCGATCAGCTTGCCCGGCCCCCCGCTGGTGCTGAGAAGTTGTTGTACGCCCATCAGTGCGCCGAGTTTTCCCGCGACTTCCGAGTTGGGAGTCCCCTGCGGGTGCGTATCCTCGGCCGCGAACGAGATGCAACCTTTCTCCAGCAAGACGTCAGTTTCCTCGCAGTTGAGGGCCGTGTGAAGGTTCGTGAAGATGATGTGGTCTTTCCTCAACAGGCCGTATTCTGGGGGAAGAATCTCCTTGACCTTAACAATGAGCTGAGCCTCCTTGTACACCTCCTTCATGTCATCACGGATGACCGCTCCCACCCTGCGGTATTCCTTATCGGGGAAGCCGGCGTTCGTCCCCGCGTCCTTTTCGATGATCACTTCGTGGCCTTCGCCTGCATACAGTTCCACCTGCTCAGGCGTGATTGCCACCCTCGACTCGTTGTTCTTGATTTCCTTCGTGCAGCCGATGATCAATGTGGATCCTCCTCTCCCCGTCTACCCGTATCCGGCGCCGGAAAGACAAGAGCAAGGAGTGTGCCGGAAGCATACTCCCTGCTCAGGCGGGGGGCCCCCGCGAGGATCCCGGTGATCGGTCGCTTGAAATGTCAGATTGTCGGCACCACCGGCCCAATGTTGTACCTGGCCAACTTGGACTGCATAGTCTGCCTGGGGATCTTCAGTAGCCTGGCGGCCCTGGATACATTGCCGCCGGTCATGTTAATGGCCTTCCGGATTAGCTGGCGCTCTACAAGCTCCACGGTCTCCTTCAGGGGGTGTACGGTCGCCGTCTCAATGCCGTCTCTCTGCGGGAACTCCCTGAAGTATTCGGGGAGGTGTTCGACCTCCATGACGTCTTGTATCTCGGGCATTATGTTGATGGCGTGCTCGATTACGTGCTCCAGCTCTCGCACGTTCCCCGGCCAGGCGTACAGCCTGAACAGGTCCATGACCTCCCTCGACACCTTCGTCACCGGTCTGCGAGCGAGTTCGGCGTGTTTGCCGATGAACCAGCCGGTCAGCAGGTGGAGATCGTCGAGCCTCGCCCTCAGCGGCGGAATCGTCAGGTTTATGGCGTTAAGCCGGTAGAACAGGTCGGGACGCAGGCGCCCCTGCCTCAGCGACTCGCCGGGAGGCTGGCTCGACGAAGCGATTATCCTTACATCGAACTGGCGCATTCGCGAGTCCCCGAGCCGCCGTACGAAGCCGTCCTGCAGCACGCGCAGGAGCTTCGCCTGCAAGTGAAGCGGCATGGAGTCTATCTCATCGAGATACAGCGTGCCTCCGCTTGCCAGTTCGAACAGCCCGGGGAGGTCGGTCGCGCCGGTGAAGCTCCCCCTGACCGTCCCGAAAAGGATACTCTCCAGCAATGAATCCGGGATCGCGGCGACGTTCTGTGAGATGAACGGGTTCTCCCTGCTCGGACCCTCGTTGTGTATCGCGTGGGCCAGCAGCTCCTTCCCGGTGCCGGTCTCCCCGACGATGAAGACCGGGGACCTGCCGGCGGCCACCCGCCGCACCTTCTCCTTCAGGTCGACCATCTGTGGATTCGACGTCAGGATATCGTCGAGCGAATACCTGGCGCGGTCCGGCTGCAGGTTCCTGTCCATCAACGCCCAGGCGCTGCGGCGGATCGCTTTACAGAGGAGGTCGGCGGGCGGGTTCTCGTCGTCCCCTTTTACCAGGCACTTCGAGATCTCGATCGCCCCGACTATCCGGTTGCCGCTCTTGATCGGGAACGTGCAGTTGGTCGTCGTTATCGTGTTCCCCCGCAGGTCCACGACTCTTTGCTGCGGCTTGTACACCGGCCTTCCCCGTTTGATGGCATTCAGCAGCGTGCTGTTCTCGGCCGTCACGCTGGGAAAAGCCTCGAACAGTCGCATCCCGACTATGTCGTCGAGCCTGCCCGTGTCCCCCGCCAGCCGCCGGTTGAACTTGACCGAGAAGAGTATCGTCCCCGAAAGGTCGATAACGGTGATACCGTCGATGTACTCGAACCTGTTGAGAACAGGGTCGTTCCGCCTGCGCATCGTTTCGTCCACCTTTCGGCACTAGTGCCGGTTCACCGGCACCACTTTCCCAACCACGTATGCTTCTCTCCCGCAAGGGTTCTTCCTTCTGCACGGCCACGGCGTGGCGCAACACGGCAGGGCATTACGCCTGTTCTTGGGTGTGCGCACGCGCAAGGTAGGCGAGTGGAACCGTGGGCCGTGACCCCGGGTAGTAAACAAGGCGGCCACTGCTGTCGATGTATATGTTTTGAGCAGCCTTTTTTGGCTCCAGGAGGCGAAATAGGGAGTGGGTACGGAAGCAGCGGCGACCGCGGTCATAAAGAGCCTGCCGCTACCGAGCTTCATCCTTCAGGCGGGCTTCGTGAGGCTCGCCAACGCGAAGATGGTCGACCTCACCGAATACACAGCGGAGGAACTCTACAGGACTCCCTTTTTGAGCATGGTGCACCCGGAGGAGCGACTTGAACTGGAGGCTCTCTGCAACAGCAAGTCCGGGCAATGCCTGAACGAATTCAGCATCGTGACCCGCAGCGGGCGCCGCGTGTTCCTCGAAGGCGCCATGTGCCCGACGGTGTTCGACGGCTCCTGCGCGGTGTTGTTCCAGGTCGTCGACATAACCCAGCACAAACTCAAGTCCGAGGCGCTCGCCGTAAGCGAGGTAAGGTACCAGGAGACGGTCGATTCCCTGATGGAAGTGGTCTTCGAACTCGACCTGGAAGGGCGGGTGGTCTTCGGCAACAGGCGGGCGTACGATCTCTTCGGGCTGACGCATGACGACTATGAATGCGGGCTCCGCGCGATAGACTTCATCTGCCCCGAGGACCGCGCAAGGTGCGAGGATAACATTCGCAGGATCATGCTGGGTGAGAGCATCGGGGTCAGCGAGTACTGGGCGCGGCGCTCCGACGGCGCGAGGTTCCCCGTGCTGGTCGCTTCAAGCCCAATCATTCGAAACGGTAAGCCCGTCGGGGTTCGCGGTGTCCTTCTCGACGACAGCGTAAGGAAGCAAGGGGACGACATCCTCAAGCGGTACGAGCTTCTCTCCCGGCACACTCACGACATAATCCTATTCATCGGTGATGACGGCCGGATACTTGAGGCTAATCAGACGGCAGTGGAGATTTACGGCTACTCGCGGGACGAGCTGCTCTCCATGAATGTCGACGAGATAATAGGCGAGCGCTCGAGTCCGCCGGGCCTCAGGCCGGCGCGGCCAGGCTCGAATCGCGGGGCGGACCGAGCCGCCGGTCAGGCCTCAGGTTGCAGCGACGCTCAGAGCGTGCTGTTCGAGGCCGTATGCCGTCGCAAGGATGGCAGCGTATTCCCCGCCGAGATAAGCTCGCAAAGCGCGGTTCTCGCCAACGAGCATATGCGCATCGCGATCGTCCGCGACGTGTCGGAACGAAAGCGTACCGAGCAGGAGATGACGTATCTCAGCCTGCATGACCCGCTCACCAACCTGTTCAACCGGGCATATTTCGAACAGGTAACCAGGGGCGGGCGCGATACGCCCCTTCCCACGGGCATCATCGTCTGCGATGCGGACGGGTTGAAACTGGTTAACGACACACTCGGCCACAAGAACGGCGACGCTTTGCTCGTGGCCATCGCCGAGGTAATAAGGGAATCCGTCCGGAAGGACGACATCGTGGCGCGGATAGGCGGCGACGAGTTTGCCGTACTGCTGTCCGACTGCGACAGGGCAACCGTCGAGGAGATCTGCGGCCGGATACGAAGGGCATTTGAATTCCACAACGCGCTGGAGCCGGAGCTGGCCCTGAGTGTTTCCATAGGTTTCGCCTACGATGAGTCCTGCGAGGATATTGAAGCCCTGTTCAAGGACGCCGACAACAACATGTACAGGGAGAAACTCCAGCGCAGCCAGAGTACGCGAAGCATCCTGGTACAGACCCTTATGAAGACCCTGGAGACCAGGAACGCGGGCTTGCTGACGCACGCCGAAAGGGTCCAGGAGCTGGCCGCCGGACTGGCCACGGTGATTGGCCTTCCGCAGTACAGGACCGGAGGCCTCGCGCTCCTGGCCAAGTTCCACGACATAGGCAAAGTTGGAGTGCCGGACCGGATCCTCTTCAAGCCTTTCCCTCTAACCCGGGAGGAATGGGAGGAGATGTGCAGGCATTGCGACATCGGTCACCGGATAGCACACTCGGTGCCGGATCTCGCCCCCATCGCCGACTGGATCCTCAAACACCACGAGTGGTGGAACGGCAGCGGTTATCCGCTTGGGCTGAAAGGGGAAGAGATTCCGCTCGAATGCAGGATACTGGCCATCGTCGACGCTTACGATGCGATGACGAGCAACCGAGCGCACCGTCGCGCCATGTCTCACGTGGAAGCCGTGGAAGAGCTGAGGCGGTGTGCGGGGACCCAGTTCGACCCGGCGCTGGTCGGAGCGTTTATCCAGATGTTCGAGCCTGGGTCTTCCACCACGCTCGAGCCTTCGGTCCATCTTCCCTCGTGAAACCGGTCGTACACTCGCACCCCGCACCTTCCGCGGCATGACAAGGCCGAACTTTGACCATATGTGCTCGGCCACAGCGGTCGCCACACGGTGTTCTGGGGTGATCTTCAGGTCCTCGACCTGCTCCGGGGCCATGTCGATGACCTTGCCATCTTTGAGCCGCCAGATGGCGATAGCCAGGTGAGTCAGGAGCGCGATGCGGGCGGTGTCGCTGAAAGAAAGGTTAAGCGATGATTCCGCGTAGAGGACCTGGGACTTCAGGAAGCGGAGGCTCTCCGAGCTCATTTCGGCAAAGACGGGCGCAAGCAAAATGGCGTTCCTCTCGGTGTTCCAGGCGCAATGGGACTGGGCCGCCTCGATGTGAGCCAGAAACTTCACAACATCTTCGATAGCGGATTTCATGAGGATGTCCGCTACCGCTTGCCGGACCGTGGTCTCCGGAGCTACCACGCGAACTCCCCGTCCCGGGGCGCTGTCCACCTTCAGCCCGTATCTGGCTGCGAGCTCCTGCTTCACAAGTCTGAGATCCGCTTGGACCGTGGTTCTGGTGACTCCTATTACTTCGCCGATCTCGGTGGACGTCTTGTAGTCTTCCGATAGTAGCAGTACGGCGGCAAGAACGCTGCGGCGCTGGTCGGCGGAGAACTTGAACCCGTAGGAATTGCTCTGTGACAACTCATTAAGAAGAGCCGCACACGTCCCCGGGCTCGTCTTTACCCAAACACCCGTGCGCCCCTTGCGCTGCAGTTCGAGACCCCTGGTCCGGAGCCAGCACCTGATGTCATCCAGGTAGTACCTGATCATTCGCGGGCTGCAACCCGCTCTGGCAGCCAGCTTGCGAACGGCAAGAGGGCGCTTCTCTTCAAGCAGGTGGGTCAGCACTGCAATGGCGCGGGCGTTGAGGGATACTATCACGGTTCTCTCCTCCAGCCAGAGTGCTTGCCCGGTGCGTACCGCATCATGCGTCGGATCACTTTCGCGATTGGGTTGTGAATCCTCTTGGCGGGCTCGGCCAGAATACTTCCCCAAAACATGTGCAAAACGCGGGCTAAAGGACGTGTCCGTCGGCTTTTGTACACGGGGTCTATAGCGCACCCACGCAGACTGGGTTCCCGGGCCAATGTCACGTGCCCCAGCTACTGCTAAACTGTAAGATAGCAGATATTATTGACCCAAACCGGGTCAAGAACACCAACAAAGCAGAAGGAGGGTGCCTGTATGACTGAGGACAAAGCGCGAAAAGGGTTCCTCGAGAGGGTGAAGGTTCCGCACGTCTACACCCTGATCTTCGTAATACTCGTACTGGTAGCCATCGGGACCTATCTGATTCCGGCAGGTGCGTTCAACAGGGTCAAAGACGCGGCCACTGGACGAACCGTGGTAGACCCGAATTCATTCCACGCCGTTAAGCAGGCCCCAATCGGAATCCTCGACCTTTTCGTAGCGATCCCTTCAGGAATGGAAGCAGCGGTAAACATCATGATGCTGGTTGTGCTCGTGTGTGCGGCATTCGAGATCGTTACCGCTTCAGGGGCGTTCAAATCCGGCATCACGTATTTGATGAAGGCGTTTCAGGGGAAAGAGACGTTCATCCTCATCGGCGTCACGATCCTGTTCTCGGCTATAGGCGCTTTCCTCGGGTGGGCTGAGGGGAACCTGGTATTCGTCCCGCTGGGGGTATCGCTCGCCAGGGCGATGGGATACGACGCGCTGGTAGGCGCGGGTATCGTATTGCTCGGAGGGGCGGCCGGCTTTACATCGGGCGTACTCAACATCTACACCACTGGAATTTGCCAGGCGCTTGCGGGGCTCCCACTGTTTTCTGCGCTCGACTTCAGGATGGTCTCATACGTGCTCTTCACCGGCATTGGTATCGTTTACATCACCAGGTATGCGCGGCGGATCAAGGGGCGCCCCGACCTGAGCCTGGTCGCCGACGTTGAAGCCAAAGCCGAAAAGGTCGACCTCGGATCGGTAACGGACTTCACAGCCAGGCACAGACTCATTCTGGCCGTGGTAGCCGTGGGGTTCATCGCCGTAGCGTACGGGACTACCAAACTCGGCTGGTATCTCAAGGAGATTACTGGCGTTTTCATCCTGATAGGCATATTGAGCGGGTTACTCGCCGGGATGAGCGCCGATCAGATGGCTCAGCACTTCGCCGCCGGGGCCAAGACGATAATCCCGGCGGCGCTGACCATAGGGTTTGCGCGATCGGTGCTCGTCGTGATGGAGAAGGGCCAGATACTCGACAGCATAGTCAACGGCCTTGCCACGATGCTCAAAGGCCAGCCCTCGGCGTTTGTCGCGCTGGGCATATTCCTCATCACCGCGTTCTTCAACGTCTTCGTCATTTCCGCGAGCGGCAAGGCCGTAACCATGCTACCCATACTCCTCCCGCTGGCGGACATCATGAAGGTACCCCGTCAAGTAACTATACTTGCTTTCCAGTTCGGCGATGGTTTCACCAACTGGTACTGGCCCACGTCCGCCATAACCATGGCCGGCCTCGCCATGGCGGGAGGTATCCCTTATGACAGGTGGGCGAGGTGGGCCGGCCCGCTCATGCTCATCTGGCATGCGCTCGCGGCCGCGCTTGTCGTAATTGCCCAGATGATCGGGGTCGGACCTTTCTGAGTCACCACAACGGCCCGGTGTCGAAATCAGTTCTCTCTGAGGGAGTGCATTGTATGAACAAGCACGTCGATCTCGTGCTGGTTAACGGCCGGGTGGTCACGATGGACTGGCGGCTGCCGCTGGCGAAGTCGGTGGCGATCGCCGGGGAGAAGATCATCTGGGTCGGGGACGACCCTGAGTCCGCCGGTGTCATCGGGAAGCATTCAAGGGTAGTCGATCTCGGCGGTAGGGTGACGCTGCCTGGTTTCATCGATGCCCACGTTCACTTCATGCAGACCGGCCTCGACGAAACCGCGCTCAACCTCTCAGGGACGCGTAATCTTGAGGCCCTGTTCTCGGTCATCAAGGACAGGGCTGGCTCGCTCCCTGGTAGGGAATGGCTGCGCGCATACGGCTACGATGAGACCAGACTCGAGGAAAAACGCCATCCGACGCTCGCGGAGATCGATTCAGTCACAGGCGAAAAGCCCACGTTCATCAGCAGGATCGACGCCCACTCCTGCCTCGTCAACTCGACGGCGTTTAGACTACTCGAGGTGCCTGGCGGGACAGAAGGAGTTGAAACGGACTCCGAGGGGCATTTCACGGGCAGATTATTCGCAGTGGCCAACGGCTACGCACGAAAGAGACTTGTCGAAGTCCTGCTTGACAACGATGCCCGCCGCAGGGCGCTCATGCTTGCCGCACGCAAGGCTCTCCGGGTCGGAATCACCACCGTCCATGCTCTGGAGGGAGGCAGCCTCTTCAGCGACAAGGATGTCGATGCCCTGCTTGACATCCAGGACGAGCTCCCCCTGAGGACAGTCCTGTATCATCAGATAATGGAACTTGACAAGATCGCGGCACGCGGACTCAAACGCGTTGGGGGCTGTATCACGGTCGACGGGTCCCTGGGCTCGCGAACTGCGGCGCTTCTCGAGCCGTATGCGGATGCGCCCGGCCACAAGGGTATCCTGTATTATTCGGACGAAGAAGTGCAGGAGTTCGTATCCAGGGCAAACAAGGCGGGGCTTCAGATCGCAATGCACACAATAGGGGATGGCGCAATCGAACAGCTGATGAGGGCATATGAGAAGGCGCTAAGCGAGTACCCGAGACCCGACCACAGGCACCGCTTCGAACACTTCAGTGTGCCCACACACGATCAGATAGAGCGTGCCGCCAGGATTGGCGCCGCGGTATGCATCCAGCCCGCGTTTGACCTCTATACCAGCTACACGATGATGCCGGTGAGGCTCGGCCCCGAGAGGTTTCAGAGGGCGTACCCGCAGAGAACGCTGCTGGAAGCGGGGCTGCTGGTCGGGGGCGGTTCTGACTCCAGCATAACACCCATCAACCCGATGCTGGGGGTGCACAGCGCCGTAAACCACTCCCACTGCGAGGAGCGCCTGAGCGTGTTCGAGTCTTTGAGACTCTTCACGCTGGATGCGGCAGCCCTGGCTTTCGAAGAGGGCGCTAAAGGCACTATTACGCCCGGCAAGCTCGGGGACATTGCGGTCCTGGCGGAGAACCCGTTTACCGCGGATACTGACTCGTTGAAAGATATAACAGTCCAGATGACAATCGTCGGAGGCAAGGTAGTGTATGAGGCCAACTACTGAAACCCCGGAGGGCGTTGCGGGGGTTATCGCGCAGGTCTCCGATGGTATCCGCGACGTCCACGTCCGCAGGCTATCGCTCCTGGGAGCGATCTGAGGAGGGTTCGGGGCGCAGGAGCGCGTGGATGAGGAATCCGAGATACAGTCTAAACCGGTCATTCGCGTCGCTGATGCGGTGGCCGGTTATCTCCTCTATTTTCGTGAGGCGATAATCCAGCGTGTGACGGTGAACGAACAGCGCCTTTGCCGCGTCCTTACGGCTACTCACTCTCAGGAAAGTGTCCAGGGTGCGGCACAAATCCGTTGAGTTCTCCTTGTCGTACTCCGCAAGTGGGCCTACAGTCCTGTTGTAGAATTCCTCCAGGCTCGACTTGTCCTTGACACTGACCAATATTGATAGGGGTTCGATCTCGGAGTACTCGGACACGAATCCACTTCTCCAGAGACAGCGGCCAACCTCCAGGGCCTTGATCGCCTGCCGAAAGCCCTTCTGGAATTCAGGCCAGCTCCTGACGGGCAAACCGACTCCGACGGAGACCGGCGTGTCACCCGCAGCTGCAATCTCCCTCCGCACGGCGGTCCAGTCCATGGCCGCCGGTCTTGACCCCTTCCCTCCGGCTTCGTCGGTTGAATAGACAACAACGACCAGGTTCCCGATCACTTTGGCCATGGTACAGCGCCGCGCCAGGATGCTTCGGACCATGGCCGTGCTCCTTCGAGCCTCCGGGACGGCGGTATCCTCCCCATCACCCAGACTAACGACGGCGACCTTATACGTCCTCGAGAGCGTTATTCCCAGAGCACCCGCTCGAATCAGGGCTCCGTATCTCGAGACAGAGCTGCTGTCGAGTATCTCGTCGAAGAATTCCCCGATGAATGACCCTTCGTCTTCGGAGCCGTCTTCGACTTCCCGAGGAGTGCGGATGGGTGCGACCAGATTACCCAGCTGTCTCGAGTTCTCCAGCAGGCGGATGTGCCTGTTGGTCAGCTCGTCGAGTAGTGCCCTCGTGATCTTCCCGAAGGTGATCTTGGGAGGTATCTCGATAACCGGCAGGCCGTGCCGGTCCGCGTCATCGATGAGGCGGGCCGGAATACTGTTGATGTAATACCCGGGCTGAATGGCCAGCGCCGCCAGGTTTCGCGAGCAGAGATTGCCCACCAGCCCCTCGAGCAAATGGGAGCCCTCGAAAAGCCCATAACCTGTCGAGATCAGGAATTCTCCCTCCTGGAGCTGCTCGAGGGAGTCAAGGATCTCCATCAAGTTAACCCAGGTAACCCTTCTGTCGCAGTGTTCTTTGCCGGCTACCAATCTGGCGCCCCGCAGGACATCCAGTGAAAGGACGTCCCAAACGTTCATTGCTTCTGCCCCCAACGCGTATCATGATCGCCGACCAGACAACAGCGCAGGATTTCTCCGCTCTGGCCCACGACCCCTTTGGGAATTACTGAGCGCGTCCACATATCCGCTTAAGCAACGTGCACTACGCTGGCCAAAGAATGGAGCCGGCGGTGGGATTCGAACCCACGACCTGCGGTTTACGAAACCGCTGCTCTGCCACTGAGCTACGCCGGCTGGTGCTGGGACGTTTGGATGGGAGGCATCCAACTCTCAATCGGGCGGTTACCTCTGTACCCTCAAGTCCCCATATGCAAAAAAATGGAGCGAGAGACGGGATTCGAACCCGCGGCCCTCGGCTTGGGAAGCCGATGTTCTACCACTAAACTACTCTCGCTCGGGCTCTCGCATCCTGTATTATATCGTTACGCGAGCAAAAGATCAAGGAACGGCGCCAAACGTCGCTGCCCAGACGCGCGGATTCCCTAGAAGCATTCCTCCACGCAGATGGTTTGCGCCCTGTCGCGGCCGGCCGAGATGATGGACATCTTTGCTCCTACCAGATCCTCGAGCCGCGCGATGTAGCGGCGAACGCCCGCGGGCAACTGCTCGAACGATGTGGCCGACGAGCAGTCCTCCCACCCGTCCATCTCCTCGTAAACCGGCTCGCACTTCGCCAGTTCCGCAATGCTGTTCGGGTAGCCGGTGGTAACCTTCGACCCCACGCGGTACGCGGTGCATATCTTGACCTTCGGGAGTCCCGACAGGGTATCGATCTTTGTCATGGCGAGGCTGGTGACGCCGTTTATCGTGGCGGCATAGCGCAGCATGACCGCGTCGACCCAGCCGATGCGCCGCGGCCGGCCGGTGGTCGTCCCGTATTCGGCGCCCTTCTCCCGGAGCCAGGCGCCCGTCTCGTCGAGCAACTCGGTAGGGAACGGGCCGCTGCCGACTCTGCTGGTGTACGCCTTGACCACGCCGATGACCTTGCTTATCCTCGTCGGCCCAACGCCCGCTCCAACGCATGCGCCGCCCGCGATTGGGTTGGAGGCCGTGACGTACGGGTAGGTGCCGTGGTCGATGTCGAGGAACGTACCCTGCGCGCCCTCGAGCAGCACCCTTTTGCCGGCGTCGATGGCCTCGTTGACGATGGACACGGTGTCCGCCACGAACGGTCGCAGCCGTCGTGCGTAACCGGCGTACGCCTCGTATACTTCGTCGAAAGCGAAGCCCGGGTCGCCGTAAAGGCGGTCGAGCACCTTGTTCTTCTCAGGCAGCACAGCCTGAAGCCGCTGCTTGAACCCATCATTGTCCATGAGATCGCCGATGCGAATGCCTATCCTGGAGTACTTATCCACATACGCGGGACCAACGCCCCGCCTGGTCGTGCCTATCCTGTTCGCCCCGAGGGTATCCTCCTGGAGCTCATCGAGGCGGCGGTGGTACGGCATGAGCACGTGTGCGGACGCGCTGATGCGCAATCCCGACACGTCGCGGCCGCGCGTGACCAGCCTGTCGAGCTCCTGCACCAGCACCGAGGGGTCGATCACCACGCCGTTGCCTATGATGCAGGTCTTCCCGGGGTACAGGATCCCTGACGGAACCAGGTGGAGCCTGTGCTCCTCGCCATCGACCACGACGGTATGGCCAGCGTTGTTGCCCCCCTGGTAGCGGACGACGACTTCGGCTTGCTCGGCAAGAACATCGGTAATTTTACCCTTACCCTCGTCGCCCCACTGCATTCCTACTACTACCGTAGCCGCCACCTGGCGTCCCTCCGTTCTGCCCTGTAGAGTTTTGATTGGACTATTACCGTGAGCCACCGTGCTACCGACAACGCAACCTCCGTCCCGTCCTCTACTGCTCGCGCGCGATGATGGCCCGCGCTGCGTGCACCCCCGAGGCCGACGCCTGCGCCAGACCGCGGGTTATACCCGCGCCATCACCCGCGGCGAACAGGTTCCTTACCTGTGATTCAAGCCCGGGCCCGACCTCCAGCCTCGACGAGTAGAACTTCACCTCGACGCCGTAAAGCAGCGTGTGGCTCGAATTCAGCCCGGGGGCAACCCTATCCAGCGCTTCCAACATCTCAAGTATATCAATCAGGTGACGGTAGGGAAGCACCAGGCTGAGGTCGCCCGGCGTTGCGTCCTTGAGAGTCGGCTGGACCATACCCTTGGCTAAGCGCTTGTCGGTAGTGCGGCGCCCCGCCTGCAGGTCGCCCAGGCGTTGCACCAGCACGCCACCCCCCAGCATGTTTGCCAGGCTCGCGATGTACTTCCCGTACGCGATCGGCTCCTTGAACGGCTCCGTGAAGCTTTTCGAAACCAGCAGCGCTAAGTTCGTATTGCTCGTCTGATAGTCGCGCCGGCTGTGGCCGTTCACGGTCACGAGCCCGCCGCTATTCTCGAGGACGACCTCGCCGTGCGGGCACACGCAGAACGTCCTGATGAGGTCGTCGAACGAGCGCGAGTAGTAGATGATCTTCGGTTCGTAGACCTTCTCCGTAATCGACTCGAGCACCACCGCGGGGACCTCGACTCTGACGCCGATGTCCACGGGGTTGGTAGCCAGGGTAAGGCGGAGCCGCTTGGCCTCCGTCGAGAACCACTCCGAGCCTCGCCTGCCGGGGGCGCAGACAACATACCTCGCGAGGATCTCTTCACCCGACTCCGTAACCACGCCGCGCACTGCGCCGCGGCCGGCGAGAATCCGTTTTACCGGGGTCTTCGTCCGTATCTCCACGCGCCCGGAAAGGTACTCGTGCATCTTCCTCAGTATTTCCGGGCAATTCTCTGTGCCGAGATGCCTGATCCTGCCGTGAAGAAGCTGCAGGCCGACGCTGGAGCATATCCTCGTCAGGTTGGCGACGGATTCGCGGTCGGTTCCGTAGACTACCTCGTTGGCGCCGAATTCAAGGTATGCCCTGTCGACGTAGTCGACGAGACCCTCAACGTCGGACTTGCTCATGTATTCGCCGAGGAAACCACCGAACTCGGACGTCAGCGTCAGCTTCCCGTCCGAGAACGCCCCGGCGCCTCCCCACCCGCTCAGCACGGAGCAGGGGGAGCAGTCGACACACTTGGCCGATCTGATGTGTCGCGGGCAGATCCTCGCGGATATATCCGCGCCGGCCTCGAGCATGAGGACCTTGAGCTGCGGCGCCTTGCGCGCGAGCTCCAGGGCGGTGAATATGCCGGCGGGACCGGCGCCCACTATGATGACATCGTAGGTGGCGCCCTTACTCGTTGCCAACCCGACTCAAACCCCCCGTCCAACGTCAGGCGCGACCACCACGCGCAGTCGCGCAAAATAATAGACCCAAATAGAAGTATGCCTGCTTCCTATCTGGGCTCACCGTATGTCCAACGAAGCCAAATCGGTTTATGTCCGCTAGTTCAAACCTTGGACCCGTATCATAATAGCAGACGACCGGCTGGAAGTCAAAAGCCACTGCGGCGGGCGTGGCTGGGGATTACTCCATCTGCTCCTCCGTGGTGGGCAGGGTGAAGCCCTGGAACCCATTCACGTGGATGAACTTGCCTGGATCGGTGGGCCTTCCCACCTTAGGCGGTAGCACCTTCGGGTATCCGACCGGCAGTAGAGCGGCTATCTCCCAGTCTGCGGGCAGGTTGAGCATGGCCTTCGCCTTCGTGGTGTCGTCCGGTGGCATTGTGCAGGAATACAGGCCGTCCTCTGCCAGTGATAGCAAGAGGTAGGCGATGGCCATCCATATCGCGGCATGCGCGTTCAGGTCGGAAGGGTCTTTGGGCACGCGTTCGTGCTTCTTCGTCCGGTACACGGGGATGATGAGTTCGGACGCAGACAAGAGCATCTCACGCTGTACGGGGAGGGCCCTGAGATATATCTTCCTGGCCTCCGGCGGAAGCCCCGCAAACCACCGCTTGAGGAGGGCGGCGTCCTTCACGTCGCGGACGCCGAGACCCTCGTCCACAACCCGCCTGCGGAACTCCCTGTCTCTGAGCAGGATGAACCCCCACTCCCACAGGTGATTGTAGGCCGGGGCCATCAACGCCGCGCGGATGGCCTTCTCGATGAGGTGGGGTTCTACGGGCCGGTCCTGGAACGACCGGATGGTTCTCCTTTGTTCAAGGACCTGCCACAAATCCATCAGCCACGCCCCCCACAGCACACCTGCTACGCCGAATACCGCTCCTCCACAGCCTGGAACTTGCCGAGGTCCTTCAGGAAGTACAGCTTCAACGAGCCCGTGGGGCCGTTCCTTTGCTTGGCGAGGATGAGCTCGATGACGTTCGACGACTCCATGTCGGGGTTCGAGTACAGGAACATGACGACGTCGGCGTCCTGCTCGATAGCGCCCGACTCGCGGAGGTCCGATAGCATCGGCCTGCGATCCTGACGCTGCTCGACCGCGCGGCTCAGCTGGGAAAGCGCGACCACGGGGACCTTGAGTTCGCGGGCGAGCGCCTTCAGCGACCTCGATATCTCCGAGATCTCCTGCTGCCTGTTCTCCACGCGGTACCGGGCCTGCATGAGCTGGAGGTAGTCGATCACCAGCAGACCCAGGCCGTGCTCGGACTTTATCCGCCTGGCCTTCGTCCTGAGCTCCATGATCGAGATGTTCGGCGTATCGTCGATGAATATCGGCGCCTCGCCCAGCCGGCCGAGCGCGCCGGACAGCCGCGTCCAGTCGGTGTCGTTGAGGAACCCCGTCCGGAGGTTCTTGCCGTCGATGCCGGCTTCGGCGCAAAGGAGCCGCTGAGCGAGCTGTTCCCGCGCCATTTCGAGTGAGAATATCGCACAGGGAGTCTTGTCCTTTATAGCGGCGTTCCTGAGTATGTTCAGGGCGAGGGTGGTTTTCCCGACCGACGGGCGAGCCGCGAGGATAACGAGGTCCGATGGCTGGAAGCCGGACGTCAGGTTGTCGAGGTCCTTGAATCCCGTCGGTACCCCGAGCGCGCCGCCCTTGTTAGCGTAAAGGAACTCGATTCGCTCGAGCGTCTCCACCAGCACGTCCTTGAGCGGGACGTACCCCTGCACGCTACGACGCTGCGAAACGCTGAATATGCGTTGCTCCGCCTCGTCGAGCAGCACCTCGACGTCCTCCTTGGCGGCGTAGGACTTCGCCACCACGTCGGTGGCCGCGCGGATCAGATCGCGCAGGATCGCCTTTTCTTCCACTATCCGGGCGTAATACTCGATGTTCGCCGCGGTCGGCACGATGTTAGCCAGCGAGGTAAGGGCGGCAACGCCGCCCACCTTGTCCAGGGTCCCCTCCTGCCGCAGCGCCTCGGTTACGGTGATCAGGTCTATCGCCTGGTTCCGGTCGAACAGCTTGGTCAGCACCCGGTAGATTACCTGGTGCGATTCATAATAGAAATCCTCCGCGCGAAGGGTCTCCATCGCCCGGAGGATTGCCTGTTTCTCTATAAGCATGGAGCCAAGGACCGACTGCTCCGCCTCGAGACTCTGTGGCGGTATTCTCTCGATAACGCCCCCGGGGCCGCCGGCTTGCGCGCCCATCTGTGTGCTCACCCGTGTCCCCTCCGTTACGCGGCAGCTCAGCCACTCAAGGATCCGCGCGTCACGCCCCCGCTGCAACCAGCGGTATGGCCTCTTCGACGGTGTCTACAAGCCTGACCTCGATACCCTGTATATTCCGAGGGATGTCCTTCTCGTTCTCCTTCGGCAGGACGACGAGTTTGACGCCTGCCTGCTTGGCGCCGTATATCTTCTCGAACACCCCGCCCACCGGCTTGACCCTGCCCTGGATAGACACCTCGCCCGTCATGGCGACGTCCTGCCGCAAGGGTTTCTTCATCAGCGCGCTCCAGATCGCGAGCGTCACCGCGAGACCCGCGGACGGTCCGTCCACACGACCGCCGCCGATCACGTTGACGTGGACGTCGTGGTTCGACATGTCCTCGCCGGTGAGCCTCCGGATGACGCTGGCGGCGTTGAAAACCGAATCTTTGGCCATGCTCCCTGCGGATTCGTTGAATCGCAGGCTACCGTGACCCTGCTCGCGTGCGGGGAACGTCACGGCCTCGATCTCCAGGATCGAGCCGAGGTAGTTCCACACGCCCAGGCCGAAAGACTTCCCGACCTCGGGGTTTCCACCGGCCTTGTGCGGGACGTTCGGCACCAGCCTGCTCGCCTGTATGACCTGGTATATGTGTTCCTCGGACAACGGCACGAACTTGCGGCTGTCCCGGGGGAACTTGAGGTCGTATACCGCGAGCGCGTAAGCGTCGGCCAGGATGCCAACCGCCTTCCGGCCCTCGATCGTGTACTCGCTTATGACCTCGACCGCCTTTTCGCTGACGCGCGCCCTCAGGCGCTTTGCGGCGCTTCGCACGATATCCTTGATGTGCTCGGGCGTGAGCGGCTCGAAGAACACCTCGGCGCACCTCGACCTGAACGCGGGGCTGATGTCTTCAGGCTCGGCGGTAGTGGCCCCGATGAGCAGGAAGTCCGCGGGCGCGCCGTCCTTGAACAGCTTCCTGATGTACTTCGGGACGCCCGGCTGATCGGGGTCGTAGTACGACGAGTCGAACACGACCCGCTTGTCCTCGAGCACCTTCAGTAGCTTGTTCTGCAGGATCGGGTCGAGCTCGCCGATCTCGTCTATGAACAGCACCCCGCCGTGCGCGTCGCTGACCAGGCCGAGTTTCGGCTCCGGCACGCCGAACTCCGCGAGGTCGCGCCTCGCACCCTGGTAAATCGGGTCGTGTACGGACCCGATCAGGGGATTGGTGGCCTCCCTCGGATCCCAACGCAGCGTGGCACCGTCGACCTCGACGAACGGCGCGTCCTTGGCGAACACGCTCGTAGAAAGCTTCTTGGCCTCCTCCAGCACTAGCCTCGCCACGGTGGTCTTGCCGACTCCAGGCGGCCCGTAAAGCAGCACGTGCTGGGGATATGGTGACGCGATCTTGGCAAGGAGCGCCCTTACGGCGCCGTCCTGCCCGACTATATCCTCCAGCGACCTCGGCCGCAGGAACTCGAGCGCCGAGCGCGCCAGACGCTTCGTCTCCATCTTCTCGAGCATAGCGTATTTCTTCAGTGTCTGCGCGTTCTCAGCGTCGGAGTCCTCCTTGAGGACCTGATTCTTTATCTCGCGGACGTACTCCTCATGCCGCTCCTGCATCCTGTCGGCGATCTTCCGCTCGATCTTCTCCTCGACCCACTTGCGCGCGATCACGTCGGCGAGATGGTCCTGGACCCTCTCGATAATGCAGGGGATGTCCTTGCGCGCCGGCGGCGCCTCGATCGTCGGGTCCTCGAAGACGAGCTTCTGCAGGGCAACCACCTGCTCTTCGAGGACGGGCGAGCGCATGCCCGCCAGGGCCCCCAGCTTACCTGCCTTGACGACGAGCTTATCGGCTCCGTAGATGTTGGCAAGCAGGCTGAACAGGACCTTTACCTGGCGCTTCAGCAACGACTCGTCTTCGAGCCTGAGCCCCAGCGCTTCCCTGCCAACCTGTCTGTTTGCGTGCGAAACCCGCTTCAAACGCTTTCTCCCTTCTTCTCCTCCACGACGTGCACCCGTATTTCCGTGGAAATCTCGTGATACAGTCTGACCTGGGCGAAGTGAAGGCCCAGCGTCTTGATGTTCTCCTCGGGCTCGATCCTTCTCTTCTCGATCTTGACCCTGTGCTGCTTCCACAGCGCGTCCGCGATGTCCTGTGAGGTAATCGATCCGAACAGGCGGCCGCCTTCCCCCGCCCTCGCGGGGACGGTAACCATCACGTTTTTGATCTTCTCGGCCGTTTTCCTCGCTTCCTCGACGAGTCGCTGCTCCCTTGCGCTCGCGGCCTCACGCGCGGTCTCGAGAGCCTTGAGACTCCCCACCGACGCCTCTTTAGCGAACCTCCGGGGGAGCAGGTAATTGCGGGCGTAGCCCTCGGCGACGTCCACCACCGCGCCCTTTTTCCCCGTCCCGCTGACGTCCTGGAGCAAGATAACCCTCACGGGGCGTCACCTCCTGAACCTGAATCCCAGCTTCCTGTAATCGAAGAATGAATCGAATACTCCAACCCAGAGCAGAACCTGCTGGAACAACGGGTTGAAGAACGCCATAGCCAGCATGACTATGCGAAGCGGTTTTGACACGTTCCACCGGTTTGCCATGAACCAGTACCCGACGGCCGACCCGTGGACCAGGAACAAGACGCTCATGAAGAACTGGATGTTGACCCCGGCTGAGTAAACCAGGCTCCACGACTGATTGTCCTTCAAGAGGCCAGTAAGGCCACCTGCGAATACACCAATCGCCGCCAGGGCCGGCATCCTCCAGGTCTCGAACTTGGGTAGTTGCTCGATGCCGTAACCCAGGCGGTTGAGAACCATGCGTGCTACCTGGAAGTTCACCAGCGAACCGCTGATGGCCGACACACCGAATAACGACGGCAGGAGGTATCCCATCATCTGGCGCGCTACGTCCGTCTGTTGCTTGACCTCTGCAATCTGCGTTTCGCTAAGCAGCCCAAATCTGCGATAGATCTCCGTGGACTGGTCGAGCGCCTGGAGAATCTCGGCGAGCATCTCCTTCGGACCTATCTTGAAGAACAGGATGGAGACCACCAGGCCGATTACGGTGGATACCAGGCCCGCGACGGCCCCTGCGGCAACTGTCACGCTCGGGGACAGCTTCCGCCTGAAGCAGAAACCCAGAGCCAGTCCGGCCAGGCCGAACGTGCTGACGCGGACGACGGCTTCAAGGGGCCCCACGAACATCCCCAGCGTCAGGCCCGAAACGATGACTGTCAGGAGGCTGATGCGAAACCCGTGCCTCAGGTACACAAGAGCCACGGGCACCGGCCAGAGCAACGCAGCTACAGTCCCGAGTACGGGAACGTAGGAACCCATGAGTGCAAGTATTATGGTGATCGCGGCCAATAGCGCGCCCTCGACGAGCGGCTTTGGGCTACTGGAACGGGCCATCATTTGCACCTCACTCGATTTGCCCCTTCTGCGGCGATGCGACTGCTTGATGCCGCGTCGTGGCGGCTGCTGCCTGGGGTCTACTCTAACATTTCCGCTGCATAGTCGCAACTACCGCGCCGGTGTGTGCGCACGTAGTGACCGTATTCTCCACCATGGAATCTAATCCCTGTACCCAGCGTTGGAGTTGAAGCCTTGATCATGCCGGATGCCTCACCGGCGGAGCCGGCGTCGATCATCCTACCTTCAACCATCACTGAAAAGCGGTGTCAATCGCCGCCCGCGACGCAAGAGCCGCCGTTTCTCTGCCGACCCCCGGAAAAAGAAACGCGGGCACCTTAGTCGTGCCCGCGAGTGTCTCCCTCGCCTTACCGCCGATCCCTGCCGTGGGTGGGCGTCTCCCGATCGGGGGGCTTGCTATTCCATCGTAAACGGCAGGAGGGCGATGTTCCTCGCCCGCTTGATGGCCACGGTCAGCTGCCTCTGGTGGTGCGCGCAGTTGCCCGAGATACGCCTGGGCAGGATCTTCCCTCTCTCGCTGATGAACTTGCGGAGGCGCGCCACGTCCTTGTAGTCGACCTCGGCGACTTTATCCACACAAAAGCCGCATACTTTTCTTTTCGGCTTTCGCCCCTTGTCCCTTCTCACTTCAGTTCCTCCCTGGGGTCACGTACGGTCCTTGAAGCGCGGGCCAGCCACCTGGCCCGCCGCCGGGACCTAGAACGGGACTTCTTCTTCGTCGCCTTTCACCTCGAGGCCGAGGTCGCCCAGGTCTTCGCCGCTCGCCTGGCCTTTCGGCCGGTCGAGGAACGACACCACGTCCGCCACGACCTCCGCGACCTTCCTCTTCTGCCCGTCCTGTGTCTCGTAAGAACGGATCTGCAGGCGCCCGTCGACCCCGACGAGCCTGCCCTTCTGGAGGTGATTGGCCACGTTCTCGGCCTGCTTTCCCCAAACGACGATGTCGATAAAATCGGTTTCCCTTTCACCCTGCTGGTTGGCGAACCGCCGGTTCACCGCCAGGCTGAACCCCGCGACCGCCTTGCCGTTGGGCGTATACCTGAGTTCAGGATCCCTGGTAAGCCGTCCGACCAGAACAATCCTGTTTAGCACTCACTTCCCATCCTTTCTTAGTCTCCCTTGCGAATAATCAAGTGCCTGATCACGTCGTCGGAAATCTTCATCACGCGATCGAGCTCAGACGAAACAGCCGGTTCCCCCGAGAAATTGACCAGCACGTATGTGCCTTCACGCTGGCCCTTGATCTCGTAGGACAACCGGCGCTTTCCCCACTTCTCGGTGTTCGTAACCGTACCGCCCTTACTCTGGAGCAGGACGCTGTACTTCTCGATAGCGGCGGTCGTCTTCTCGTCATCAAGCTCCGGATGGAGAATGTACATTACTTCATAGTCGCGCACGCTTCTCACCTCCTCCTGTGGACTGTGCGGCCCCACAGCGAGCTGTGGAGCAGGGGAGACGTGGGGCGCAGTCCCACGCTCGTGCGGCGCCGGGACTGCCCGAAATGCCCGTTGTCAAAATGGACGGCCTTCGACGGGGTCAATTATATCATCGGCTATGGGCGCGGGCAAGCGTGCGGAACGGCCGAGCCGGAACGCCATGCATTCGTTACGCTTCCGTGTCTACCGGATGCCGGCCGGAGCCCTGGGCGTGCCGGAACCTCCTCTGGAGCTCCCCAGCGCAAGCACGTCCACTGCCTCGATGTCGCCGGTAAGGTCGTTGAACCTCCGCAGTACCGACGCCAGTATCGCAGTAGCAAACGGTGACGGTTGCTTCTTCTGTCCGAACGAGTAGTCCTCGAATCCCTTATAGCACGAACGGGGCGTGACTCTGCCGTCCGGCCCGAAGTTGTACGCAACTAGGCACGCTGCCATCTCGGCCACGGCGCGGCGGTCGTCCGGATCAGCTCCCGGCGCTTGCCATATCTCGGGGTAACGCCCGATTGTGTCGAGTACCCAGTAGACACTGTACCAGAACGGGGGCCACTTGACGGTCTTGAACGAGTAACCGTGCCCGAACATGTACGGCTGCTCATCCCCCCGGCGCCTCCAGGCCCGCGCGATCGTGCGGACAGCATCGAGCAGCCCCGCGGGGCGTTGCTCCACAGGCAGTCTCGAGAACGTGCGTACGGCCTGCAGGGTTACTTGCGGGCAGCCGTCCGCCTTCCGGCCGGGGCCGCGGAATCCGGTAACTGAATGTGGAACACACCTCCAACCCAAGCCCTGAGATGTGACGCCCATGTCCGCCGCCATCCTTTGAATTCCCACCTGGATACGCGGGTCACTCCCGCGACCAAACCGTACAAGCATCTCAATGATAGCGTGGGAATCGCAAAGAAGCGCTCCCCAAACAGGGTATTTCGAGCCTTTGGAGCCGTGTGCCGCTCGCCCGTAAGACTGGAAGTGGCCATCCGCTTCCTGGTGTTCCAGCATCGCGTCCAGTCTACGCTCGATACGGTCGTCATCACGGGGACCAACACCCATGTCCGCAAGGAGGTTCAACATATTCGGGAGAAAACCGGGCATAGCGTGGCTGGACACAAGGTCGTCTTTGCCCCACTCCGGCAGTTGCGCCAGCAACCGGTCCGTCTGCGGGTCGGCGAGCAGTTGCCTCCTCGCGGATTGGACCTCGGGGTGGCTACCGGGGTAATCACAGAGAGCAGTTAGAGTAACCCACCTCGCGGACGGCTCCCCCGACTCCAGGAGCCACGGGATGGGGTCCGCCGCGAGCAGGTCTATCCACGGTCCCTTCACCACTTATCTACCTCCTAGTTCTGGTGTCGGGCGCCTCTGGGGTTAGCCCGCATGCGCCTCACGCGAAGCGGAAAAAGATCACGTCGCCGTCCTGCACCTCGTAATCCCTGCCCTCAATGCGCAGCAGGCCACGGTCGCGGGCCGCGGCAAACGACCCGGACCTCTCGAGGCCGGCCAGCGGCAGCACTTCGGCCTTGACGAACCCTTTCTCCATGTCGGTGTGTATCTTGCCCGCCGCGCGCGGCGCGCGCGTCCCCCTCCTGATTGCCCACGCACGCGCCTCTTTCTCGTTGAACGTGTAGAACGTGATGAGATCCAGCGCCTCGTATGCCTTCTTGATTACCCGCAGGCTGCCGGGCACCTCCATACCCAGGTCCTGCAGGAACGCCTGCCTGTCCGCGGTGTCGAGCTCGGCGATCTCGGCTTCGATCTTCGCGGACACGGGCATCACCGCGGCGCCCTCTCGCCGCGCGACCTCGACCAGTTCCCGGTACCGTGGGTCGGGGTCCGACTCCGTTGTGCCCTCGGGGACGTTCCCCACATATATCACGGGCTTCAGCGTGATCAGGAACAGCGCCGCGACTACTGGAATGTCGTCCTCACTCAGCCCCGCGATCCGCGCCGGGATCCCCCTCTTGAGCGCCTCTTCTACCCTCGCGAGGAGAGCGTCCTCGGCTGCTTCCTTCTTCTCGCCGTATCGCGCCGCCTTGCCGATCCTCTCGCGCCTGCGTTCAATCGTCTCCAGATCGGCAAGCACGAGCTCGAGGTTGACAATGGCCGCATCTCGCGCAGGACTTATAGTGGCTTCCGAGTGTGGGACGTTGCCGTCCGTGTGACACCTCACGACGTGAACTACGGCGTCCACCTCGCGGATATGCCCGAGAAACCTGTTCCCCAGCCCCTCGCCCTTGCTCGCTCCTTTTACGAGCCCGGCGACGTCGACAACCTCGAGGGCCGCCGGCACCACCGTCCTTGGCTTGACTATCGCCGCGAGCCGGTCGAGCCGGGAGTCGGGAACTGGGACAGTCCCGACGTTCGGATCCACCGTAGTAAAAGGATACGGCGCCACGGAAGCGGCGCCGGACGTTATGGCATTGAACAGTGAGGACTTGCCGGCGTTGGGTAGCCCTACGAGGCCGCACGACAGCGCCATTTCACTTGCCCCCTCCGCCACGGTTGCCCCACGACGGGGCGTTGCCGCCGGTTTCGCCCGCGCGCTTGATCTCGCGGACGCTCCTCTCGAACTTGGGACGTGGTATCATCACGCGCCGCCCGCATCCAAGGCACTTCAGCCCAAAGTCGATGCCCGTGCGGGTGATCTCCCAATCCGACGAACCGCACGGATGCTGCTTCTTGAGCCTGACGACGTCGCCTATCTTGAACCTGTCCATCACGAGCCTCCAGCGGCAGGCCCGACGCCGTGTGGCGGCGCAGGCTCCCCGGCGGGCGCGGGTCCGCCTGTCTCGACCGGAGGCGCCGCCCCACGCGCCAGAGCCTCCCCGAGCGGATCAGGTGGATTGATGTTCATCCGCTGGAACACCTCGCTCACGGCCAGCCGGATCTCGCGCTCCAGCGCCCACTGCCCCATCGCCTCAGCCCTCGCCACGATTGTGTATACTACACGCTGCCCCTCGAGTGAGGTTATCCCGAGGACGCTTGGGGCCTCCCTGACATGGCTGCTCGTCTCCGCCACGGACCTGCACGCCTCGCTCAGTGCGTCGAGCACTCGCCGCGGTGATTCATCAAAAGAGACGGGAACCTCGACGAGCGCCCGCATCGTCCCGCGGGTGTGGTTCGTGACCTTGTCGGCAACGCCATACGGAATGAAATGGAGCTGCCCACCAAAGTCCCTTACCTTCGCAACTCTCAGGCCCATTTCCTCGACGATCCCGGTTACACCCGCCCACGTAACGTGGTCGCCCACGTTGAACTGGTCCTCGTACACGATGAACATCCCCGCGAGGACGTCGCGTATGAGGTTCTGCGCGCCAAGGCCAAGCGCGAGTCCGACGACTCCGGCTCCGGCCAGCAGCGAGGACGTCCGCACACCGAAGGTCTCCAGGATGATCAGTATCACGAGTGCGTGGACTGTGAAACGCAGTACGCTCTTGAGGATCCCCCTCAGGGTCAACGCGCGCCTCTCGTCCTGCGGCGCCCCGGCGGCACCGCGCTTGGCCAGCCCCCTGGACGTGAACGGCAGGCGGTCAATGATCCGTGAGCCGAGGCGGACCACAATCTGCCCTACGACAAGCACCGCGAGTGCCCTCAACAAGTTGGCGGCGCTGAACATCTCCAGTATTTCTATGGTGTATCGCTGTACCACCTCTACCACGCTCATAGCGATATTACCTTTGCCGCTCCCAGCAGCATTTCGGCAATGTGCAGCATGCTGGCACGGTAGCCTACCAGGGGCTCTACGTCGAGGTGATTGCACGTGTTGGAACAGCAGATGACCTGCGTACCCTGCCCCTTCAGGGTGTCTAGTGTGTGCAGGATGCTCGACCCCTCGCACGCCAGGTGAACGCCGTCGTTCACGAGCACCACCGCCTTCACCACCGACGGCATTTCGAGAAGACAGCTGAGAAACAGCCCCATCAGCCTGCGGCCGGCCTCTCCATCCGGTTCGCCCAGGGACTGCGACCCGACGAGCAGCACTACTCCGGGCCCCTCGTCCAGGCCCTCGATCTTGGGAAGCTCCAGGTAAAGATCCCGCGGCTTCGAACTGACTGCCAGTTCAGGCACCCCGGTCCCCGCACGGCGTTCGGCGCCACGCATTGGAACACCCCCCTGCACCAGATCATGCCCCTCCTCTTCCCAGGACGAACGGGGCCACGCGGCCCACAAGCTCGCCCACGAACTGGAGAAGCGCAGATGACTGAATGACGCTGGTCCTGACGACACCAAGCGTGAAGAGCGGCATCACGATGATCCATCCGATCACGACGTGGATAAGCCCGAGAACACCCCCGAGCGCCGCACCCAGGAGGTTGTTGAGAGCAGCCACCGGGCCGTGTTCGAACGGCGACGCAATCACCGTGCTCAGCGCGCCAAGCCCTATCCTGAGTATTATCAACAGTGCCACGAAGCAAGCGGCTGTCACCGTGAGTCGCGCAAGCATATCCGCAGTGGTACGAATGCCCGTGGAGAGGCTCCCGCCCAAAGCCGATTCGAGCCCGGTAACCTTCAGTACCGTCGAAAGCCATTCGGCCTGCTGCACCGTGGAACCGAAGACCCTCTGCACGTATGCGGAAACCGAGTCGAACGCCCCCGTGTAGCCATGGACAAGCGCGGCCGCGGGCCTGCAAAGGAGGAGCGCCCCGCCCACGGCGAGGACCACGGACAGGAGGCCGAGGAAGCTGGCCGCGAACCCCCGTCGCCAGCCCGCGGTTATCTGGGCCAGAAGGTATACGCCGATTACTGCGTCGATTGCGTTCAACCCCGTACCCCCTTGTCAGCCCCGGCGGATGCCCCCGCTCGCCCCTCCGGCGGGCTCGTGCTTCCGCTCGCGGGCCGGCATGAGCGTCATGAAGATATGCGCACCTACGCCTGGGAACAGCGGTTCGACATCGGTCCCCAGGTACCTGCGGGCGAGCCACGTGACAGCGGTGGCCGTTATCGCAAGGATGGCATACAGAATGGCATTGTTGAGCAGGTCCTCGAGATAATAGGTGTCGCGCCGGCCGAGGGTGGCCCGAGAAATGTCGCCGGCCACCAGGATCGAGAGGAACACCAGGAGGTTCCTCAGAAGCGGGGCGCCCATCAGCCCAGCCGTCCAGGTGCACGCGAGGGCCCCCGCCACCGCGCCCGCCACGATCTCAACGAGGTCCATAACACTGATCATAAGAACCGCCTGCCCGCTTACGGTTTCAACCTGTATGCGCCGAGCTCGCCGGCCTCAGTCAGCACGTACAGGGTGAATTCGTCGTTGGAGACCTCCATCGCCTTAACCGGCGAGGGGAGCTTCAGCTCCCACTGCGTCGAACCCGAGGCGCCGAGAGCGGTTACACCGCTCGAACCCCCGACGAGCACGCCTTCCTTCCACGCCCTCACGCGAGACACCCCGGGCGGGACCTCCGTCCTCCATACCCTGGCGCCCTGCCTGTCGTACATCGTCACCGAGTCCCGTACGAACAGGCCCCCGAACCCACCGCGATTTTCCTTCTGGCAAGCTACCAGTACCCCGCCCTCGCACACGGCGATGTCCGCTGGGACGGCGCCGGGTTCCACGCTCCAGACCAGGCGCCCGTCGAGTTCGTGCGCGTATACCGACGGTCCCGCGATGGAGATTATCAGGCCCGCCTGCAAGTGTACCTCGACACTCCGCGCGAACCCGGGGATCGCCTTGCACTCCACGGCCACGTTGTCCTTCACGGCGATCATCGTGGTGGACGGATAGTCCTTGACCTGGAGCACCGTTATCACCGCGAGGCCTCCCGGCCACGCGCGCGCCGCCAGCGGGATGCCGGAGAACTCCTTCTCCCAGGCCAGACGCCCGCGAAAGTCCACTCGCTTGAGTTTGAATGCCGCGCCGGCCGGTGCAGGACCGGTCGCCGCGCCGGCTGGCGAACCCGCCGTCGCGCCAGGCGCCGGCCCCTCGCTTACTACTGCAGCCACGAGCCCTTTCCGGTCGCCGGCCGCAACCGCTACGCCGGGGATCTTGACAGTCCCTACCGGCGTCGCCCCCGAGGGTGTCGCTCCTGCCCCATCGACCAGATAGTACTTGATGGCGCCGGTGGCCCTGTCCGCCACCGCCACCACGCCGTCACCGGCCCCGATCATCCCATCAGCCGCCGAGAGTGCCAGTCCTTCCCGGCCGGGGAATCGTACGGCAGTCACACCCTCGGCCGACTTCGAGAAAACGACAACCCCGGACGACGCTGGCACCAGCCTGGCCGCCGCCGGCGCCTTCACCACCCACATGGGCGAAGGCGGCTCGGGGCGGCGGGTGGTCAGCCTCCGGGCTGCAAAGAAAGCGACTGCCACAGTCAGCGCTAGGACAGCGATGGCGACCGCGCGCTTCAACCATATCAGCCCGCCCCGCTTCTCTGCTACGGGGGCGCGCGGATCCATGCTACCTCTGAGCGACGGCATCGTAACGTCTGTTCAAAACGCGGTTTCCGCTCGGGCTAACCATCAAGAGTCACTATTCTGTACGCGCGCCATCTCTCCTTTAATGCAGCCGGGGCAGGGCGGGGCATATACCGCGACGATGCATACCCCCAGCAGGCAGAGCCATATACTTCTATCGCGCCGCGCCCGGCGGCGCGCCGGTTTGCACGCGGCTGGCTAGTATGCGGCCAGCTCGTAGCGGAGGGAGTCCAGTGACATTGGTTGCCGAAGAACGCATCAACGCGCGCCATCCCGATGCATCGAACCTCGTATCATGCGCAGTGTTGCGGCTTCTCGAGAGCCACCCCTCTCCCCGCCCGCTGTCCATCCTCTGCATAGGTACTGACCGCTCGACTGGTGATTCTTTGGGCCCACTCGTGGGAACGGAGCTCCGGAAGGACCCCAGGATTCACGCATCCGTCGTGGGCCACCTCGACTGCCCGCTTCACGCGACCAACTTGATGGATGAGCTCGTGGTCCTCGGCCGGGCCAGGCCGTCGCCGCTGGTGATCGCGGTCGACGCGTGCCTGGGCAGGCACGACCAGATCGGGACTGTCGTCGTCGGGAAGGGCCCGTTGAAACCGGGAGCCGGAGTGAACAAGTGCCTTCCCCCGGTCGGCGACGTATTCGTGACGGGCACCGTTAACGTGGGAGGGTTCATGGAGTACCTGGTACTACAGAACACGAGGCTGAGCCTCGTGTTCGCCATGGCCAACGTGATTGCGCGCGGGCTCCGGGCCGCGGTATCGGAATACGCGGTCCGCCCGCCCGCCGATTACGGCCTGTGTTCCGGCGCGGTCCCTGCCGGCTCGACCCGCACCCTCTAGAACCGGCCGCGTGGTTCCTGCAGCGTGAGCCGGTCTTCGATGGCCTGGACTATTTCCTCCTCGGTAAGCCCGCTGGCATCGATGACCGGCGCCCTCGTGGTAACGTCCTGCACGTCCATGAAGTCTCTGTCCATGCCCTTTATCACGACCGCGTTGGCTTCCGCCCACCCCGGCTGATCCAGGGTTACCACGTCGTATCCCCTGCGTAACAGCGCATCCCTGACGTTCGTGAGGTCGTCGTCGACTGCGATCGTCTTCTTCACGGGGAACACCTCCGTCACGGAGTCTCCCCCGCGGCTCCCTTACGTATCCCACGGAGACCGGCCGCGCCACGACTCCTCGAGCAGGGCGATTACCTCTTCGTCCTCCACCTGCTCGAAGTTCAGGTACCACTGCCCCACGGCGGAGAATGGCTCGGGTGTCCCGAGGCAGACCAGGTCATCGACTTCCTCGCCGAGTCGCCGGACCGCGTCCTGCGGCGCGACCGGAATCGCCAGGACCAATCTGGAAGGTGAGCGGTTTTGTATGGAGCGGAGAGCGGCGGTTATCGTCAGGCCCGTCGCGACGCCGTCGTCCACGACGACGACGTCCATCCCCTCGAGATCCAGGGCTGGCCGGCCGCCCCGAAACACTCTGAGCCTGCGGTCGATCTCCCGGGTTTCTTCGCGAGCCTTCGAGGCTATGTACGCCTCGCCGACGTGGAGGGCGGCCACGAGCGACTCGTCCAGAATGATGGACCCGTCCTGCGCCACCGCCCCTATCGCCAGTTCGGGGTTGAATGGCGCGCCGATCTTCCGGGGTATGATGACGTCGAGCGGGGCGCCGAGGCCCCTCGACACCTCGGCGGCGACAACGACACCGCCCCTCGGCACACCGAGGACCACCGGCTTCTCCAGGTTGAGCCCGCGAACCTCGGCCAACAGCAGTCGTCCGGCCTCGCGCCTGTCTCTGAACAGCATGTTCCCACCCCCGGTAGTGTGGGGAGTCACCTCTCGCGACCGCGCGGCACGAGTACTCTCAGCGCCGATGGAGCCACAGTGAATACTGCGGGCAGGACGCCCACGATGTTTCCGTCGGCCTGCACTGGGGTCAGCGTCTCGGAATCGATCCTCACCTCGGTCCCCGAATACACAGCGCACTTACGGTACTCCATGTGCCGGCCCGAATACGTCAGGGGAAGCAGCCTCATGGCCTCCCAGCGGCCGACCCCGCTGACAATCACTATGTGGAAGATGCCGTCGTCGACGCGGGCATCCGGCACCATCTTGACTCCCCCACCGTAGTACTGCCCATTACCGACGGCCACGAGAAGCATCTCGTCCTCGATGACGTTCCCGTCGATACAGACTCTCATCCGCGGTGACCTGTAAGAAAGGAGCGTGGGTATCGCGGTGACCAGGTACGTGACCGTGCCGTTGATGTAGACCGGTCCCCTGTTGACGCGATCCGCTATCACCGCATCGATGCCGGCGCCCGCTATGTTAACGAAGAAGTCGCCGTTCATGCGGCCCAGGTCGACCCGAATGGAGTGGTCACCGATCAGTACGTTCGCCAGGGCCTCAAGTCCTTTAGGAAGATCGAGTGTCTTCGCGAAATCGTTGCCGGTCCCTGCGGGGACGATCCCGAATTCGCAGTCCGTCCCGGCAATACCGTTCGCAACCTCCTGGACGGTGCCGTCGCCCCCGACCGCCACGATGCGGTCATACCCCTCTTCGAACGCCTGCCGCGCGACCTGCGATACGCTGTTCGGCCCAGGCGTGACTCTGCATTCGATAGCCTCACCGCGTTTCCTCAACAACGGTTCCAGCAAAGCCCAGATCCTGAGGGACTTCCCTTTACCCGCGACCGGGTTGACTATGTAAACCGTTCGTTCCGTCCGGATCACCCCACAGGCGGCCTCGCGTCGAGCCTCACGCCATCTGCGCTCGCTGAAACCATCAAAAAAACTACCCAATCTGAAGACTGGGTAGTTGCCGTCGCCTCTATTTCAGGGTTTGGGGGCTTGCACCGGCGCCTTGGCGGTCTGGTCCTTTCCATCTCTCTTCATCTCGCTCGCGCCGCGAAACATCGCCCCGTCGGCCACAACCAGGCTGCTGACCTTGATGTCCCCGACCAGCCTGGCCGTCCCCGCGAGCTCGAGCTTCCCGTCGGTCTCGACGTTGCCCTTCAATTCGCCGGCCACGGTCACGTTTCGTCCCTTGATATTTGCTATCACGCTGGCGCTCTCACCGACTATGATGTCACCCTTGCAGTTGATTTCGCCCTCCACGCGGCCATCTATGCGCACGCCGCCGGAAGAAGCGATGGTTCCCTTGAACTCGGTGTCCTGGCCGACGATCGTCTCGATCCTGTCGCTCTTTTCAGGCCCGTCCTTCTTCCCGAACATAATCCCCAACCCCTTCAGGCATCTGTTATAGGCCACTCAATGAAATGAAGTCCTCGGGGTCCACACATTTTCCATTGAGGGTCAGCTGGAAGTGGAGGTGCGGGCCTGTTGAGGAACCGCTCGACCCTACCTGCCCGATAACCTGACCCCTCTCCACCTTCTGCCCGACCTTCGCGGCCAGGCGCAGGCAGTGACCGTACCAGGTCCTCATCCCGTATCCATGGTCGATGATGATGGTCCTGCCGAGCCCGCCATGCCAGCCCGCGTACACCACCACCCCATCACCCGCGGCGGCCACCGGCGCCCCATAAGGAGCCCCTATGTCGAGGCCTTCGTGGAAGTCCCTCGACCTCGTGATGGGCGACCGCCGGAACCCAAACCGCGATGTAACGGCACCGAGCGTCGGCCATATCGACGGCTTGACTCTGAGGAACGCCACGGTCTCCTGGAGATCGTTAAGGGCCTGGGTAAGGCTTTGCTCGCGCAGGCGCGCCTCCTCGATGAGTCCCTCGAAAAGGCCCTGTCTTCGCAAAGCCGCTCCGCTGCGGGACACCTCGGCCAGGGCCATTCTCTGCTCGATCGACCTTGCCGACATCGCCGCCGGGTCCGAGCGCGACGAAATCAGGGTCCTTTCCTTCTTGATGATCTCGCGAATCTGGTTGTCCAGCGCCTCGAGACTGTTCAGCTTCTCCTCAACCTCGGTGGCCTCGCACCTGAGCTTGTCGAGCAACTCCTTCTGGCTGGAGTTCTCCGCCCTCAGCTGTTTGAGCTCGACGTCGTTCTCTCCGACGACGCGCGTCATGTACCTGTACCTGACGGCGAAAACGCAGGTGGACAGAAGCGCAATACCGAGGATAGCCGCGGCTACCTTCAACCATACCGTTCGGAAGGGGAAGGAAACCGGCTTGTCCCCCGAGTGGGGAACCACCATTATAGTGAAGGCCTGATCGGCTTTCCTCTTGGAGCCGGTCAACTGTTGCTCCACCACCGGATTCTCTGCATATTAGTCAACACAAACCGACCGCCAATGATGACGGTCGCACTCACTATTCCACGCCCGCCGCGGTTTTCCTTCAATGGAAGCGAGACCCGCTTCACGAGCCGGGGTCTACGTCGAGTCTCGCCCCGCCGGGATCGAGCGTGAACCATTCCCCGCCGCGGTGATACACTCGCGGTAGTCGCGGGCTGAGCCCGGTCAGGATATCGTTGACGATCGTTCCACACGCGGCTGCAAGGTCGGCGGCGGTAGGACCGGCCTTCGGGTCGGATGACAGCACGGTCACTACGTCCCCGGCGGAAACCCCTTCGATGCCGCTAAGGTCCACCATGAACTGGTCCATGCAGACCCGCCCCAGGATGCGGGCGCGCGTGCCGCCCACCACGACCTCGCCCTTGTTGGAGAGGACGCGGCGGTATCCGTCGGCATACCCGAGCGGCAGCGATCCGACTCTGACCGCCCTGTCGGCTATGTAAGTGCGGCCGTAGCTTATGCTGTCGCCCGTATTCACCGTCTTGACGTGGGAAAGCCGGGCCTTGATGGTCAACGCTATCCGGAATCCCTGGGCGGGCACGGGTGGATATCCGTACAGGACGATGCCGGGCCGGATCATGTCGAGGTGGTACTCCCGGTACCCGATCAGCGCGGCGCTCCCACAGCAGTGAAGTGTGCGTGCCCTCAAGCCGCGCCTCTCGATCTTCTCGACCGAGTCCATGAACGTAGCGAACTGGTGTTCGGTGTAGTCGGGATCTGTGTCGGCGACCGAGAAGTGAGTGAAAGCCCCGTCGATTTCTTCCAGGCCCGCGCTCATCAGGGCCTCCACCAGCCGGTCGAGTTCCTCACCCGGTCGCGCACCGATGCGCCCCATCCCCGAGTCTATCTTCAGGTGCATGAGGGCTGGCTTCCCGAGCCGCCTGGCCGCCGATAGCAGCGCCTGTACGCCAGGGATAGTCCATACCGCCTGGGTTACGTCATTGGCCACGACGATTTCCGCCTGCTCTTCCGGGGTATAGCCCAGGACCAGCACCGGCGCAGTGATTCCCGCTCGCCGGAGCTCCAGCGCCTCATGCAACGTGGCGACACCGAGACTCCCGGCCCCCGCGTCCAGTGAAGCCCGGGCGACAGGGACCGCGCCGTGGCCATACCCCGCCGCCTTGACCACCGCCATGATCGACGAGCCGGGCGCCAGCCCCGCCTTCATCACGGAGATGTTGTTCGCGATGGCGTCGAGGTCGACCTCCGCCCAGGCCGGCCGGATCTGGCTGAGTCCTATCAACTGAATCACCCTCCCGCTATTATGCGAGAATCCCGGTCATCGCCAGCACGGCCGCGATCACCAGGCCGGGCAGCAGGTTCCCTACGGGGATCTTCGTGGCGCCCAGCATGTTCAACCCTATTCCCACGATCATGAGGCCGCCAGTGGCGCTAACCTCCCTGATCGCCGCCTCCGTGAGGAAGCGTTCGATTGCCTGCGCCATGAGGGATATGGAGCCCTGGTACACCAGGACAGGCACGGCCGAGAACATCACGCCGAGCCCCATTGCCGAGGAGAGGATCACCGATGTGACGCCGTCCAGGAGGGATTTGGCGTACAGTATGTCGCGTCTCCCCGACAACCCTTCCTCGATGGCACCCATTACCGCCATCGCCCCGATGCAATATATGAGCGTCGCCGTAACGAATCCCTTCGTGAAGTCGCCGCTCTTCTGAGGGAACCGGGCTTCAAGAGCCCTTCCGACCTGGTTTAGCCGGTCCTCTATCGCAAGGTTCTCGCCGATGACGGCGCCCCCCACAAGGCTCAGGATCACCGAAAAGACGCTGGCGGTTTTCATGGCCATGCCGATGCCGATGAGTACCACTGGGAGCCCCATCACGCTCGTGACGGTATTCCTGGTCTTCTCGGAAACGCCCTTGAGCCCGAAGGCCCCCACCAGGCTGCCAGCCACGACGACCGCCGCGTTGACGATCGATCCGATCAACGAATTCACCCCCGATCAGGTGCTCGCTCCGCCGGCGCCGGCCGTACTGCGGCACGGAACGCACCGGTAAGAACACAACAGGGGCCGGGGTAGCGTACTCGCCCTGACGGTTTGGAGCGTCCTGCCCCACGCGGGACCGGCCCTGCGGCCGGCGCGGTGTTCCACGTGAAACATGCGGCGGGATCTCGCGAATATGCAGGCCGGGAAGCGTGGGACTACCCGATCTTGCCGGCCGCTTTGCCTTGGGTCTCGCCCTTACCACCCAGTATGATGCCCACGATTCGCTCCAGGTCGTCCCTGCTGTAGAACGATATCTCGATGCGGCCCTTCCGCTCGTTACCTTCGATCCGGACTCTGGTGCCGAGGGCCTCCATCAAGAGTCCCTCCGCGTCCCCCAGTTCCGCGGTGCCGGCGCCCCGCCCCGTCACCTTCGAGCCGCGACTCTTTTTCCCCTTGTCTCCGGCCGCAATCTTCCTGGCGAGAGACTCCGTCTCCCTGACCGACAATCCACGGTCCACCACCGCCTGCGCCACCCCAGATTGCTCCGCCGGCCGAAGGCTTACTATCGCCCTCGCGTGACCCATGCTCAACCGTCCGTCCCGGACCATCATCTGAACCGGCTCGTGCAGTTGCAGGAGGCGTATCATGTTCGTTATGTGAGTACGGCTCTTCCCCACCCTGGACGCGGTCTCTTCCTGTGTCAGCCCAAACTCACGCGCCAGCCTTTCGAATGCTTCCGCCTCCTCCATGGGGTTCAGGTCCTCCCTCTGGAGGTTCTCTATCAGGGCGACCTCCATGACCTCGCGGTCGCCCATCTCGCGAACTACCGCCGGGACTGTCCGGAGGCCGGCGGCCTGAGCCGCCCGCCAGCGCCGCTCGCCGGCGATGAGCTCGTACCTGTCTCCCCGCCTCCTGACGAGCACGGGCTGCACTACCCCGTGCTCCTTGACTGACTTGACGAGCTCCTCCATCTTCGCGTCGTCGAACCTGCGCCGGGGCTGAAGCGCGTTAGGCATCACGTCGCCGACCGGTATCTCCTGCGGCTGAGCCGGCGGCCCGGCGTCGATGTCCGGGATGAGGGCCTCGAGGCCTCTACCTAGTCCTCTTTTCTGCACGCTCAGTCACTTCCTTCGCAAGCTCTTTGTACACATCTGCCCCGCGCGAGCGGGAATCGTACAACGTGATGGGTTTCCCGTGACTCGGAGCTTCGCTCAGCCGGACGTTCCTCGGGACGACAGTCCGGTACACCTTCGAGCGGAAGTACCGCTTGACCTCCTCCGCCACCTGTATCGACAGGTTCGTCCTGCCGTCGAACATCGTAAGCACAACCCCTTCGACCACCAGCCCTGGGTTCAGGTGCTGTTGCACGCGCGCCACAGTCCTCATGAGCTGCCCGAGTCCCTCCAGCGCGTAATACTCGCACTGGATGGGCACCAGGATGGAATCCGCCGCCGTGAGCGCATTGAGGGTGAGGAGGCCAAGAGAAGGAGGACAATCCATGAATATGAACTCGTAGTCGCCGCGGACCCCTTCCACCGCCTGCCTCAGCCGCGTTTCTCTCCTCTCGACGGCTACGAGCTCGATCTCGGCTCCCGCCAGGTCGAGGGTGGACGGAACGGTGTCCAGTCCCCGGATAGCTGTCGCGCAGACGATCTCCCGCAGCGGTACGTTGTTTATGAGGGCATCGTATATGGACCTGCGGACCTTTTTCCTGTCCAGACCCAGCCCGCTCGTCGCGTTGCCCTGCGGATCAACGTCGACGACGAGGACTCTCCGGCCCAATTCCGCGATGCACGTCCCCAGATTGACAGCCGTGGTCGTCTTCCCCACTCCGCCTTTCTGGTTCGCTATCGCAATAACCCTCGCCATCAAATCCCCCCTGCGCCGGGTCGCTTCCTCCGCTCCTATTCGTCACACTCCAACCAACCCCTTCCTGTGCGACACCATCCGACACCATAAAACGGGCGCTTTCGCGCCCGCACCTGGCACATCGAAACTCCGGGGCCCCGGTCCCGCCCGACGGCCGACGCCCTACCCGCTCCCCACTCTGCCGTTTCGAACGGGGCGCCTCCACTCCCTCACACCGTCCGTTTCGGCTTCGGTATCCTCATTACCACCTCGATGAATCCTTCGGATTCCCTTTCTTCGAGCGTCGCGTCGAGCCCCGCGCGGCGGAGCGCTCCAACTGCCGACCTGAAGGAGTTCACGAAAAGCCGCGCGTCCTTGAACACCCGCAATCGCAGCTTCTTCCGCCTGCCCCGTGGGGTGGCGTTCTCCACAGACCCCTCGACCAGCGCCTCCGATTCCTGCACAGTCAGCCGCTGCCGCACAATGCTCCCCAGTGCTTCCAGCTGGGCCTCCTTACTCTCGAGCCTCAGCAAAGCCCTCGCATGGCGTTCCGTGATCGCGCCGGACCTGAGCGCATCCTTCACCTCTTCAGGCAGCCTGAGCAGGCGGATCTTGTTCGCCACCGCGGGCTGGCTCAAGCCGACCGCCTGCGCAACCTGCTCCTGGGTGAGACCGAACTCCGCCGAGAGCCGGCAGTATGCCTCCGCCTCCTCCAGCGGGCGTAGATCCTCCCTCTGGACATTCTCGATCAGGGCTGCGAGGGCCGATGCCCTGTCGTCGTAATCCCTGACTATGGCGGGGATCCTCTCGACGCCCGCCATCTTGCAGGCCCTGACCCTTCTCTCGCCGGCAACAAGCTCATACCCTGCCCCGGTGCGCCTGACCACGACCGGTTGAATCAAACCGTGGGTTTTGATGGATTCACACAGCTCCGCGATGTCGCCGCCCGCGTCCTCGCGGGGCTGAAAGGGACTGAACAATATCGAGGCCGCGGGAATCTCCACGACTTCCGGGGGCTTCTCCGTCTTGCGGGCTGCTACTCCAGCCTGCACAGGGTCTCTGGAACCAGATAACGCCCTCAACCAGGGAGTCCGCTTCATTCCAGCCCACCGCCCCTGCCAATCTCTGGTAATATCTCCAGATTTCGGCGGGCCGGGGCGCTCTTCCTTCTCTCGGGGCGGGCGACTGAAGCTCAATCTCGAGCGCTAAAGGGGTTTTTTCGCCGGTGTGCCGGCATTGCGGGGATATGCTCGAGGAGTCGGCTTATCCTTGACAATCACCGGAATCGCCCTCGTTCCGGCGCCGAACGGTAGTTCGTATTCGTACACCGACTCAACCCTGCCTCCCAGCAGGCGAACGGCGCGCATCGCCGCCCCTACCTCGGCGGATGCATACCGGCCCTTCATCGCAAGCACGCGGCCCCCCACCCGGCATAGCGGCAGGCAGTACTCAGCGAGTATGCCCAGCGGCGCCACCGCCCTGGCCGTCGCGACGTCGAACCGCTCACGGAGGTCCTTCCGTTGACCGGCGTCCTCGGCCCTCGCCCAGACAGTATGGGCCGCTATCCCGAGCGCCGCAGTCACGTGCCGCAGGAACTCCACCTTCTTCCGGGTGGCGTCGAGCAGCCACAGGTCCAGGTCAGGCCGGAGAATAGCCAGCGGGATCCCCGGAAACCCCGCGCCGCTGCCCACGTCCACCAGTCTGGCGCGGGGCGGTATTTCGGCCGCCTTGAGGCACGCTATCGAATCCACGAAATGCTTGACCGCGATCTCCTCATCTCCGGTGATCGCGGTCAGATTAATGCGTTGATTCCATTCCAGAATCTCGCGGCGGTATGCCTCAAACGCGGCCAGATGCCCGCTTTCAAGCGCTATGCCAAGCGCGGCCGCTCCAGATGATAGAATGCTCCTCCAGTCACCCTCGGGCACGCCGTCTCGTCTCCTCCACGTATATCATCAGAGCAGTCACGTCGGCCGGCGAGACCCCGGGAATCCTGAGGGCCTGCCCTACCGACACCGGCCGTATCTTCGAGAGTTTCTGCCGGCCTTCGGTCGAGACGCCCGGTACCGAGTCGAACTCGACTCCCTCCGGAAGCAGCTTCCCCTCCAGCCGCCTGAACCTTTCCACCTGCGCCGCCTCCCTGGCCAGGTACCCCTCGAACTTGAGATGCAGATCCACCTGCTCCACGACGTCGGCAGGATAGTCGGGGAGGCTCCGGTGGATCCGCCTCAGGTCACTGTATCCGATTCCCGGCCGCCTCAGGAGCTGCGCCAGGGTGACGCTACCATGTATCTCTGCGGACCCCCGCTCCCGGAGCACCGCGTTGGCATCTGCGGACGGCGCCACGCACGTCTGCGTCAGCGACATGGCCTCGGCTATAAGGTCTCGCTTCCTGCGGAAGGCCGCGTATCGCGCCTCCGATACGAGACCCGCCTTCCAGCCGAGCTCGGTCAGCCGGAGGTCGGCGTTGTCCTGCCTCAGCAGCAGTCTGTGTTCCGCCCGTGAGGTCATCATCCTGTAAGGCTCGTCCGGCACCTTGGTGACCAGATCGTCAATGAGCACGCCGGTGTACGCCTCGGACCTCTGCAGGACAAAGGGGGATTTGCCGCGCACGCAGGCCGCCGCGTTGATACCCGCGATGACCCCCTGCGCCGCCGCCTCTTCGTAGCCCGAGGTGCCGTTCACCTGCCCCGCCGAGAACAGCCCGCGAACCTTCCTCGTTTCGAGCGTCGCGCCGATCTCCGACGGTACGATGTAGTCGTATTCGATAGCGTACCCCGGCCTCAGGATCTCCGCGTTCTCCAGGCCGGGAATGGTGTGGAGCATCTCTACCTGGACGTCCTCCGGGAGGCTGGTCGAGACCCCCAGAACGTACATCTCTACAGTGTCGCGACCCTCCGGCTCCAGGAACACCTGGTGGTGCTGCTTGTCTGCGAACCGGACCACCTTGTCTTCTATCGACGGGCAGTACCTCGGTCCCCTGCCCTTAATGGACCCATTGTAGAGCGGGGCCCGGTGCAAGTTGTCCCTGATAAGCCTGTGGGTCTCCTCGTTTGTATAAGTCAGGTAGCATGGGAATTGCTCGCGAACCGCCGGTTCGGTCATAAATGAGAACGCCAGCGGGCGATCGTCTCCGGGTTGCGGCGTAGTCTTCGAGAAATCGACGGTCCGGCCGTCGACCCTGGGCGGAGTGCCGGTCTTGAACCGCCCGATCCCCAGGCCCAGTTCGCGAAGGTTCCTCGACAGCCCGACCGACGGAAGGTAACCGGAGGGCCCGGACAGAGCAGAGAATTCGCCCGTGATAACCCGGCTCTCCATGTACACGCCCGATGTGATCACAACGGCGGCGGCCTCGTATTCCATACCGGTACTCGTGCGGACGCCCTTCACCCTGCCGTCCTCCACGAGTATCGAAGTCACCATGCCTTGCTTGATCCGCAGGTTGGGCTGACTCTCCAGCACCCTGCGCATGTTCGCCTGGTACACCTTCTTGTCGCACTGCGCGCGCAGCGCCTGCACCGCGGGGCCCTTGCCGGTGTTGAGCATCTTGATCTGTAGCAGCGACCTGTCGGTGTTCAGGGCCATTTCCCCGCCGAGCGCGTCGATCTCGCGCACGAGGTGCCCCTTCCCCGGGCCTCCGACGGCGGGGTTGCACGGCATGAGCGCGACGCCTTCGAGGCTGATGGTGAACACGGCCGTCGAGCAGCCGATCCGCGCCGCCGCGAGAGCCGCCTCGCAGCCGGCGTGTCCAGCGCCGATCACTATGACGTCAAACCGTCCCCCGAAGTGCATCGCTCTCACCCCCCTATTTCCCCACGCAGAACTCCCTGAAAATCCTGTCAATGATCTCTTCGCCGGCCGTGTCTCCAGTGATCTCCCCAAGCGCGTCGACGGCGTCACGCAAGGCGGTCGATGCGAGGTCTACCGGCAGTCCCGACTTCACTCCGCTCTCTGCCTCGTCCAGGGCAGCAGCCGCCCTCTCGAGCGCGGCGGCGTGCCTCGCGTTGGTTACGACGACCTGTGCAAGCGAGCCCCCGCTCGAACCGGTCCCGCCGGCTGCGGCCACGATGGCCTCTTCCAGCGCGCCAATGTTCTCGCCGGTCCTGGCAGACACCCTCACAGCACGCGACGCCCCGCACAATCCCTCGAGGTCCACCCTCGCGAGCGCGCCAGCCCCAAGGTCGACCTTGTTTACGGCCACCACCCGAACGCCCGGCGCGCGACGCGCGTTGTCGATCGCCCTGCGGTCTTCATCGCCCAGTCCCGCCGAGTCATCCAGCACGATCACCACAACGTCCGCGGCTTCTATCTCCCCGCGGGCGCGCGCCACACCCGCCGCTTCCACCGCGTCTCGCGTATCGCGAAGCCCCGCCATGTCGACGAGTGTCACCGGGAATCCGAGGATGTTCGCGCCTTCCTCAATCGTATCTCGCGTGGTGCCGGGGACGTCGGTCACTATCGCACGCTCCATCCTGAGAAGCGCGTTCATCAGCGACGACTTTCCCACGTTAGGCCTGCCGGCCAATGCCACGCGGATCCCTTCCCTCAGGATCCTCCCGCTCCCCGCGCTATTCAGCAGCCGTCCTATCTCCAGCGCCGCCGCTCCAATTTGCTTCGCCAGCTCGTCCCCCGGCGGGTCGCCCACTTCGTCGGGAAAATCGATCCCCGCCTCTATCCACGCCACGACATCCAGCAGGTCCTCACGAACCCTGCGAACCTTCCCCGACAACCCGCCCTGGAGCTGCGCCAGCGCGGCGGCCGCCGCGCGCCCCGTCTTCGAACGTACCAGGTCGAGCACGGCCTCCGCCTGAGACAGGTCCAACCGGCCATTAAGGAAGGCGCGTGCGGTGAACTCACCCGGCAGAGCCGCCCGAGCACCGGCCCTCAGCGCGGCCTGCAGCACCCCGCGCACCGCCGCGAGCCCGCCGTGGCAGCCGATCTCCACGACATCCTCCCTCGTGTACGAACGCGGGGCGCGAAACACCGTCACGAGCACCTCGTCTATGATCTCGCCCGACCTGGGGTCGACGACGTGCCCGTATACGACCGAATGGCTATTCGCCGGCAGGCCGCCACCACGCGGGCCACGAAACATCCGGCCCGTAATCCCGATTGCGTCCGGGCCGCTCAACCTGACTATTCCGATGCCGGCTTCTCCCGCCGCCGTGGAGATCGCGGCGATCGTGCCGCCGATGCCGTATTCCACCGTTTGACCCTCCCGGTCCTCCGCCGGAACCGTGCCGCCCGCCCCAACCCGCCGGCAGGCAGACTAAAGCCCGGCCAAATGAGTCACACGCGCAGGCCGGGCCTAAAGGTCGACTACCGTTTCGAGGAGATTATGATCTTTCTGTACGGCTCCTCCCCTTCGCTGTGGGTCTCGACGTTCGGGTCATCCTGCAACGCAAGGTGGACGATCCTTCGCTCATGCGACGACATGGGCTCGAGCGCGACGGGTTTACCCGTCCGCCTCACCCGGTCCGCCATGCGCGCCGCGAGCTTCTTGACCGCCTCCTCGCGCCGCTTGCGGTAACCTTCCACGTCCACGATGACCCGCCGGCCGTCATCGCTGGCCTTCGATGCCGCGAGGTTAACGAGGTATTGCAGGCTGTCCAGCGCTTGCCCGTGACGCCCGATGAGCATCCCCGCCTCCGCCCCCACGACCTCGGCAAACACGTGGTCCTCCGACTCTGACACCTTCACAAACACCTTGACCTTGAGCGCCTCGCCTATCTCCTCCAGGAACTTCCTCACGAACTCAACTTTCTGCGCCTTCTCCGTAACCCGGACTCGGGCCTCCTTGGAGCCGAGAAGCCCAAACAGGCCCTTGGCGCCCTCTTCCAGGACCTCCACGGTCACCTTCTCGCGATCCGTCCCCAGCTCCTCGAGGGCCAGGATTATGGCTTCTTCAACCGTCCTGCCTCTCTTCTCGACAGATCTCATGTCTGACCCGCTTCCCCTTTGGCCACCGGGATCTTCCCAATAGCGATTCTCTCGACGATGCTCCAGAGGTTACTGATCACCCAGTACAGCGACAAGGCCGCGGCGAACCTGGTCGCCATCCACCCTATCAGGATCGGGAATATATACATCATCGACTGCTGGCTGGTATCACCGGGCGCCGTACTCACCCTCGTCTGAACGAACGTGCTCGCCGCGGCCAGCAGCGGGAGCACAAACTTGTCGGGCTGGCCAAGGTTCCACATGAGGAACGTCGCGGTCTTGAGCGGCTCGTACTTGTCGAGCGCCTGGAAGAAAGCGATCAGGAAGGGGAACTGCACCAGCAGAAGCAGGCATCCCGACAGCGGGTTAACCTTGTTCTTCCGCCACAGATCCATGGTCTCCTTGTTGAGCCTCTCCGGGTCGGACTTGTATTTCTTCTGCAGAACGCTGATCTCAGGCTGCAGCGACTGCATCTTCGTAGTCGACCGCGTCTGAAGCACCGTGAAGGGCAGGAGCACTATCCTCACGGCTATCGTTAGAAATATGATTGCGAGCCCGTAGCTTCCCGTGAGGTTGAAGAGGTATGCGATGCCTTCCTGCATCGTGCCAGACAGCCAGCCCAAACGTGTACCCTCCCTTTCCTGCTCCTGCCAACATTATTCCCAAAATGTATCCTCCGCCACCACAAAGCCGTCCGCTGGATCACGGCACGGGGTCGTATCCCGAACCACCGAAAGGGTGGCACCTGCACACGCGCCTGAGGCCCAGCGCTATCCCCCTGGCCGCCCCGTACTTCCTGACAGCCTCGCTCATATATTCTGAGCACGACGGGTAATACCTGCAACGCCTGCCAAGGTATGGAGAGATGGCCTTCTGATACAGATCGATAAGGGCCAGCGCACCCCTTGCCGCCATACCCGGCGGCGCCCCCGCAGATTCTCCCGGCATTTCCTCGGCCCTCGTCACTCCATAAGTCCCGCCTTCACGAGCAGCCCGGTTACCTCCGCCTGGACCGCCTCGAAGGGCGCTTCCGCCGCGCCCGACCTCGCCGTGAGCACCATCCGGATCCCCTCGGGAATCTCCGGCAAGTGCTTCCTGACGGCCTCGCGGATCAACCGCCTGACGCGATTCCTTTTCACGGCCCCGCCTATCCTGCGAGAAACCACGATCCCCGCCTTCTTACCGGAGCCCTCTCGAAAGACGTACAGCATCACCAGCCTGCCCGGGTAAAGCCTCCCCCCCCGGTACACCGCCTTGAACTCAGCCGATGACCGCAGTCTGTTCTCCCGCCCAAGCAACCGGCACACCCACGCCTTCCGAGTAGACTTGGCCCCTGAGATATCGAGTGACGAATTGCCGGCCGAAAATAAAGGCGGTCCGCAACATGCCGACCGCATTATCGCACTCGATACTTAGGCCCGGCCCAGGGAACCTATGCCGACAACCGCTTCCGGCCCTGGAGCCGCCTCCGCTTGATAACCTTCTGTCCGCCCGCGGTCCGCATCCTTGCCAGAAAACCGTGGGTACGTTTCCTCCTCCTGACTTTCGGCTGGTACGTCCTCTTCAACGAACCCTACCTCCCGCTACCACGGACCACTTTCATACGTAGATCCTCGCGAAGTTACAGGGTGAATTATATACGATGCTTCCAGCGGGTGTCAAGGAACAACCCCATACAGCGCGCCCCGCCGTCAGTCTTCCCGCCCCTCTGGGGAGCCCGCCGATTCTTGCCAACCCCCTCACTTTTTGCTATCATATGCCATAGACAAGATCGCCGGACCTTCCGGCGATTCTTGAACTTTATCCACAGACTGTGGGTAATTTTGTGGGCAACTTGTTGATATTTAACGCCGCGGAATCCCGCGCGAACGAAAAGCCCGCCACATGCCTGAAAGGTGGGACGCCGATGCGGACTGAGTTGGGGCAAATGTGGGAGAAGGCCCTCGAAACCGTGGAAAGAGACCTCTTTAAACCGACCTTCCAGCAGTGGCTGAAGAACACGAAACCCCTCGCGTTCTACGGCGACACGATGGTGATCAGCATACCGAACGAGTTCGCGAGAAACTGGGTCGAATCCAGGTATACCCCTCTCCTCAAGAAAGTTCTCAAGGACATTTCCGGCCAGGATGTCAATTTGACTTTCGTGATACCTCCCACAGAGGATCCGGTGGAGGCTCCGTCCGGTGAGCACCCCGGGCAGTACGCTCCGGTCGCTCCCCCGCAGGCGTCCGGCGAGGCGTTCGCGCGCCCGGCCCTGAACCCTCGATACACCTTCGACACATTCGTGGTGGGTCCCAGCAACCGGTTTGCCCATGCTGCCGCGCTGGCCGTAGCCGAGGCGCCGGCCCGCGCCTACAATCCTCTCTTCGTCTACGGGGGAGTGGGACTCGGCAAAACCCACCTTATGCAGGCCATAGGTCACCAGGTCCTCAGGAATAACCCGAGGGCCAAAATCGTTTACGTGTCCACCGAGACATTTACGAACGAACTCATACTCGCAATCAGGGACCGCACTACTTTCGATTTCCGGAACAAGTACCGGAACATCGACGTCCTGCTCATAGATGACATCCAGTTCCTGGCCGGCAAGGAAGGCACTCAGGAGGAGTTTTTCCACACATTCGACGCCCTGCACCAGGCCAATAGACAGATCGTAATCTCCAGCGACCGTCCTGCGAGGGAGATCGTCACGCTCGAGGAACGGCTGCGTACGCGGTTCGAGTGGGGACTCACCTGCGACATCCAGCCTCCGGACATCGAGACCAGGATAGCTATCCTCCGCGCCAAAGCGCGCACCGAAAATCTCAGTGTCCCGTTGGACGTTCTGCAGTACATAGCCAGCCAGATCGAGACCAATATTCGCGAACTGGAGGGCGCCCTCATAAGGGTGGTCGCGTATTCCTCGGTCAACTGCAAGTCGATCGACCTGACCATAGCCCAGGAAGTGCTCAAGGACATAATACCCGCGGCCAAACCGCGCCAGGTAACAGTCGAGCTGATCCAGAGAGTCGTCTCCGAGCACTACGGACTTGACCCCGACGACCTGAAGGAGAAGCGCCGGACCCGCGCCGTCGCATTCCCCAGGCAGGTCGCCATGTACCTGACCAGGGAGCTTACCAATGCCAGCCTCCCGAGGATCGGCGACGCATTTGGCGGAAGGGACCACACCACGGTCATCCACGCGTGCGACAAGATATCGCGAATCATACAGACAGATCAGGGACTGGTCTACGCACTGGAACTCCTCACCCAGAAGATAAAGGGTAAGGAAACTCACAACCGCGGTGTGGACAAGTAGTGGATACACCATGGATTTCCCCACTTGTCCATCCAGGATATTCCATGCGCTGGATAACCTGGACAAGTCGTTACGCTTTCCACATCTTGTCCATAGGCTTAAAGAGTTGAGCACCAATGGCTTCGTACTGTTACCCACATAACCTACAACACTTACTACTTACTACTGGGTTCTTCTAAAGAGATATAGAATCAGTAAGTAACTCACAGGAGGGATCGTCCGTGAGGATTTCTCTCACGCAGCCCCAGCTCGCCGGCGCCATCCAGACGGTGGCAAGGGCAGTCTCGGGGAAGACAACCGCCCCAGTACTTACCGGAATCCTTATCAGTGCGGAGAACTCGCGGATTACGCTCAAAGCGTACGACACCGAGATAGGGATCCAGGCGCCCGCGGGCGGCACTGTCGAGAGAGATGGGTCTATCGTCCTGCCGGCGAAGATCATGGGGGAGATCATACGGAGTATCCCTCAGGGAAACATAACCATCGACGCCGACGTCTCCAATCATACGGCCACACTGACGTGGGGCCGCTCTGAATTCACAATTCATGGATTCGACGCCGTTCAATTCCCTTCACTTCCCGAGATCAGCGCAGCCGGGCCGATAACGGTAGAGACCGAGACAATGAAGGGTATGATACGCCAGACGGCGTTTGCGACGGCACAGAGTGATGCAAGGCCGGTATTGACCGGAGTGCTGCTCGAAGCGTCCGGTCGCGAGCTCAGCATGGTGGCGATCGACGGCGTGAGGCTCTCGTTCAGGCGGGTTTACCTGAGTAACGACGGGATACCGGAGTCGAAGGCAATAGTCCCCGCGAGGGCGCTTAACGAGGTTGCGCGATTGATCCAGAGCGGACCCGAAGTCCCGTCGGTTGGACTGGAAGCAGGGCAGGGACACGCGCTATTCACCATAGGAGAAGTCAGGGTAATCAGCAGGCTCCTCGAGGGCCAGTTCCCGCCATACCAGCAGATAATCCCCAAGTCGTACTCTACAACCGTAACCATACGGCGCCAGGACCTCCATGATGCATGTGAGCGTGCGTCACTCGTTTCGTCCGACGACGATAACACCATAAGGCTGAACATCTCCGGGGGCTGTGTGTCGATGTCGGCCGCGTCGCCGGAAGTCGGGCGCGTACGCGAGGATGTAGACGCTCAGGTGGAAGGCGAAAGCCTCGAGATAGCGTTCAACGCGAGGCTGCTCATCGAGGGGCTCAGGGTGATCGACGTCGATGAAGTCCTTCTTAGGAGCACCGGCAAGTTCAGCCCCGCATGTATCAGATACGTCGACCATGAAAACTTTATCTACGTGGTAATGCCCCTGCGGACGGCCGAGGTTTCGTAAGTGGACGGCCGCGGGGAATCTCTCCGGCGGGGGAGGACGCTTCAGTGAGCGGCCGGCAGGAGCGCGAGGTCGGGATCCGGACGCCGTCCATCAGGCTCGACCAGTTCTTGAAATGGGCAGCGGTGGTTCCAACGGGGGGAAGGGCCAAGGAGATGATCGTGGGCGGGAGCGTTAAAGTCAACGGCGTAGCCGAGTGCCGGCGGACCTCTGCGCTACGCCCGGGAGATCTGGTGGAAGTCGACATCGGCGGCCCGTCTCCCGCGGTCCTGAGGGTAGTCGCCCGGCCTTGATCGTACAACGCCTGGCGTTCTCCAACTTCCGGAACTACCACCTGGCCGGGATCGAGCCGTCGCCTGAGCGAAACGTTCTCTGGGGCGCCAATGCGGCTGGCAAGACTAACGCGCTGGAGGCCATCGTCGTACTCGCCACGGGGCGCTCGCCGCGCACCAGCAGGGACGCGGACCTCGTCAGGTGGGGAGAACAGGGCTTTCACGTCAAGGCGGTGCTCGCACGCAAGGTGGGGCCGGTCACCCTCGAGGTCGGGTACGATGACTCGGCGCAGAAGGTCGTCCGGATCAACGGGGCTCCTCAGAAGACGGGCGCCTTGCTCGGCAACCTCCGTGTAGTGAGCTTCTTTCCGGATGACGTGTACGTGATAAAGGGCTCGCCGGCCTTGCGGCGCCGTCTCGTGGACATTACCCTGTCGCAGGATAACCCCACATATTACTACCGTCTCATTCAGTACCAGAAGGTCCTACTCCAGAGAAACAGCCTTCTCAGGCAATGGTCGGGCAGGGTGGTGCCTGACGACCTCGTCGAACCGTGGGACGCGCAGCTGTCCAGGATCGGTGCGTCGATCATGCTCCGAAGGGCGGCCGCGATCGCGTTCATGGGGCGTGAAGGCTCGGAGGTCTATTCGCGGATCTCGGGGGGAGAGCGCCTCGAGGTCGTGTATTCGCCGTCTGTGCCCGTGTCCGGCGGGGAGGACGTCGGGACGGTGTCCGCTCGGATGCTGGAAGCCCTCAGGTCATCGCGGAGCGAGGACTCGAGGCGCGGTTCCACCGGCACGGGGCCGCACCGCGACGACATCCTGGTGCGGGTCAACGGGTCCGACGCCAGGCTGTTCGCCTCCCAGGGGCAGCAGCGTACCGCCATCCTCGCGCTCAAGGCCGCCGAGATGAGGCTGCTGGAGGAACGCAGCGGTGAGTCGCCGGTGTTGCTCCTCGATGACGTATTCTCCGAGCTCGACGATGCCCGCCAGGCCTCCGTTGTAAGGGAGATGACCGCCGGGGTGCAGTCGTTCATAACCTGTACCGATCCCGGCGAGACGGGAGGACTTGCGGGAGGCTCAGCAGTATTCAAGGTTTCGGACGGTAACATTGAAAAGCCCGCGCCCGACATGGCGCCGGGGGAGGAAGGGGTGCGCGGCACCTGACGCCCCTCAAGGACATACTCGACGAACTCGTGCAGCGGCTCGGCCTCGCAGGTAGAGCGTCGGGTTACCGCGCGATCTCGCTCTGGGCGGAAGTCGCGGGCCCCGAGATAGCGCGAAGGACCTTCGCTTCGAGATTCGTGGACGACGTGCTCTACGTCGACGTCGATTCCCCTGCGTGGGCTTCCCAGCTCACCTTCGTAAGGCAGGCGCTGATCGACCGGCTCAACGCGAGGCTCGCTGCCGGCGGTGTTGTGAGGGACATCAGGTTCCGCCCGCGGGGTTCGCGCAGGACGGTCGCCGGGGAAGCTCCGCTTACCGGGCTCGCGCTGGTGCGGTCCAGGTTCAGGACAGTAGCGTACGCCCGCGAGGATGAGGAGTCCGCGGCGCAACTCACCGGGCCGGACGAGGAGGCCGCAGCGGCGCTCAGGAAGCTCTTCCTTACCCACCGGCGTCTCGAGGTCGCCAGATCCATGTCGGGGTGGGAGAGATGTCCCAGGTGCGGCCGCACGCGCGAGCGCGCGGCCGGGGAGTGTCCTTGTCGCGGGGAAGGATCGTCGTAGGGACCCGGCCGGGCGAGGACTCGTGGAAGGGAGGCTACGGATTTGCTGCTACACGTCGGCGCCGACGTCACCGTGCTCGTGAAGGACGTCGTGGTTCTGGTGAACATGAGGAGCGGGATGGGAGAGGCCACCCGAGAGTTCCTGGGCAACATGCGCCACAAGGGCGCGGTCGAGCCGGTCGGCGAGGGCAAGCCCAAGTCCATGGTGGTGCTGCGGGACCGGGTGGTCTCGTCACCCATATCGTCGGTGACGCTGAAGAGGCGCGCCGAGGAAAAGGACGTCCTGGGGGATCTGGAATAGGGCCACGTGCAGGACGGGGGACCGAACATGGATTCGACACCCAGGTCCTGCCTGTGATATAATCGCCATGGACTGCAATCAATGGAAGTGCCGTTTGAGCAGGGAGGAGGTGTGCGGCGCAGCATGAAAGACGAGGACGGCAGGCCGAACGGTCAGAACGGACAAGCCAACGTCGTATACGACGAGACGCAGATACAGGTACTCGAGGGGCTCGAGGCCGTCCGCCGCAGGCCCGGCATGTACGTCGGCAGCACCGGTCCAAGGGGCCTCCACCACCTCGTATACGAGGTCGTGGACAACTCCGTCGACGAGTCGCTGGCCGGCTTCTGCAAGAATATCGAGGTCGTGCTGCTCAAAGATGGGAGCGTTAGCGTAGCGGATGACGGCCGCGGCATACCCGTCGGGATCCACCCGAAGGTCGGCCGCCCGGCGGTCGAGGTAGCGCTGACTATGTTGCACGCCGGCGGGAAGTTCGGCGGCGGGGGCTACAAGGTGTCGGGCGGGCTCCACGGCGTCGGCGTGTCTGTCGTCAACGGGCTCTCCGAATGGCTCGTGGTCAGGGTAAAGCGCGAGGGCGGCGAGTTCGAGCAGCGTTACGAGCGCGGAAAGCCTGTGACCGATCTCGTCAGGCTCGGCGATTCTGCAGAAACCGGCACGACCGTGACGTTCATGCCTGACTCCGAGATCTTTGAGGAACTGAATTTCGACTACGACACCGTGATGCAGCGACTCCGCGAACTCGCATTCCTCAACGAGGGGCTGCGTCTTTCAATACGGGACGAACGGGCGAACCAGCAGGACTCCTTCAAGTACGACGGCGGACTGTCTTCGTTCGTGGAATATCTCAACAAGAACAAAGACGCGCTCCACCCGAAACCGGTTTCGCTTCGCGGCGGCAAAGAGGGCACGGAGGTTGAGGTTGCCCTGCAGTACAACGACGGGTACCTCGAGGGCATCTACTCTTTCGCGAACACCATTCGGACAGTGGAGGGCGGTACGCACGAGTCCGGGTTCAAGATGGCCCTGACCAGGGTGATAAACGACTACGCCAGGAAAATGGGCATCCTCAAGGAAAACGAGGCTAACCTGACCGGCGAGGACGTGCGCGAGGGCCTCGTGGCCGTCGTGCACGTGAAGATAGCGGAGCCCCAGTTCGAGGGCCAGACGAAAACCAAGCTGGGCAACACCGAGGTCGCCGGGATCACCAACTCCGTTGTCGGCGAAGGCCTGGCGGTATTTCTCGAACAGAACCCGCCGATCTCGCGGCGCATCGTCGAGAAAGCGGTGCTCGCGGCGAGGGCGCGCGAGGCTGCGAGACAGGCGCGTGAACTCACGCGGCGCAAGAACGCGCTCGAGATCTCGTCGCTGCCCGGCAAGCTGACGGACTGTATAACGCGCGACCCCGCCATGGCCGAATTGTTCCTCGTGGAGGGCGATTCGGCTGGCGGCTCGGCTAAGCAGGGCCGCGACAGGAGGTTTCAGGCAATCCTGCCGCTGCGCGGCAAAATCCTGAACGTCGAGAAGGCGCGAATGGACAAGATCCTCAACCACGAGGAGATCAGGGCGATAGTAACCGCGCTTGGGACAGGTATCGGCGACGAGTTCGACCTCGGCAAGGCGCGTTATCACAGGACCATAATCATGACCGATGCCGACATAGATGGGGCGCACATACGGACGCTGCTGCTGACGTTCTTCTACAGGCACATGACTCGGCTCATAGAGGCGGGATACGTATACATCGCGCAGCCGCCGCTGTACCTGGTGACTAAGGGCAGGGCGGGGAAATACCTGTACAGCGACAGGGATCTCGAGAAGTACTTCAAGGAGAACGGCCGCGATGGGGTCAGCATTCAGAGGTACAAGGGCCTCGGCGAAATGAACCCCGATCAGCTTTGGGAGACCACCATGAACCCCGAGAACAGGACGCTGATGCAGGTCACGGTGGACGACGCGATCGCGGCGGACCAGACGTTCACGGTATTGATGGGCGACAGGGTGGAGCCGCGGCGCGAGTTCATCCAGCAGAATGCGGAAAAGGTCAGGAACCTCGACACCATCGGGTAGGGGTGATTCGCGGTAGGCGGGCCGCCGGCCGGCCTACCGGCCAATTCAAGAGGTGACGCGGGTGGATTTCACTGCGGGGAAGATACTTCCGGTCGACATAGAAGACGAAATGAAGCGCTCGTACATCGATTACGCGATGAGCGTGATCGTTTCGCGCGCGCTCCCCGACGTCCGCGACGGGCTGAAGCCGGTGCAGCGCCGCATCCTGTATTCCATGTGGGAGCTCGGGATGACCCCCGACAAGCCGTACAAGAAGTCGGCCAGGGTCGTCGGCGAGGTCCTCGGCAAGTACCACCCCCATGGCGATGCCCCCGTCTACGAAGCCATGGTGAGGCTGGCGCAGGACTTCGCGTGCAGGTACCCGCTCGTCGACGGCCATGGGAACTTCGGTTCGATCGACGGAGACGCACCTGCGGCGATGAGGTACACCGAGGTCCGCATGTCGCCGCTGGCGACCGAGCTCATGGCCGACCTGGACAAAGAAACGGTCGACTGGACGCCCAACTTCGACGAAACCCTCAAGGAGCCGGTCGTCCTTCCGTCCAGGTTCCCGAGCCTGATGGTGAACGGCGCCGGCGGCATCGCTGTCGGCTATGCCACCAACATACCCCCGCACAACCTGGGCGAGGTCATCGACGCGCTCGTCATGATGATAGACAAACCTGACGTGACCCCGGGCGAGCTGATGTTCGCGATCAAGGGGCCTGATTTCCCGACGGGGGCGCTAATCGTCGGGCGTGAAGGTATCAAGGAGGCGTACACCACCGGCCGCGGGATCGTCACGATGAGGGCCGTGGCGCGTATCGAGGGCACCAACGGCGGCAAGGCGCGCATCATCGTGACGGAAATACCGTACCAGGTCAACAAGGCGAACCTGATACAGCACATCGCCAACCTGGTCAGGGACAAGAAGATCGAGGGCATCTCCGATCTGCGTGACGAAAGCGACAAGAACGGCCTTCGCATTGTGATAGAGCTCAAGCGCGAGGCGAACGGGAACGTGTTGCTCAACCAGCTCTACAAGCACACCGCGATGCAGCAGTCGTTCGGCATCATCATGCTTGCGCTGGTCAAGGGGAAACCCCTGGTGCTCAACCTGAGGGACGTCCTGTTCCATTACCTCGAGCACCAGAAGGAAGTCATAATCCGCCGGACCCGGTTCGAGCTCCGGAAGGCCGAGGAAAGGGCGCACATCCTCGAGGGTCTCAGGATCGCCCTGGCCAACCTCGACAAGATAATAAAGTTGATAAGGTCGTCGCGGACCGTCGACGAGGCGCGGAACGGCCTCATGACCACGTTCGGCCTCTCCGAGAAGCAGGCCCAGGCGATCCTCGACATGAGGCTGCAGAAGCTGACCGCCCTGGAACGCGAGAAGATCGAGGAAGAGTACCAGGAGCTCGTCAAGACGATGGAATACCTGCGCGCCGTGCTCGCGAGCGAGCAGATGGTTTACTCGATAATCCGCAGGGAGATCCTGGGTATCAAGGATAAATTCGCGGACGAACGCCGCACACGAATCGTGGACGAGGTCAAGGACTTCGAGGTCGAGGACCTCATCCCCGAGGAGGATGTGGTAATCACCCTCACCCACAACGGCTACATAAAGAGAATGCCGGCGAGCACCTACAAGGCGCAGCGGCGCGGCGGGCGTGGCATCACCGGCGCCAGTACGCGGGAGGAGGATTTCGTCGAGCACCTGTTCATAACGTCGACCCACCACCATATGCTGTTCCTCACGAACAACGGGAAGGCGTACAAGCTCAGGGTGCACGAGATCCCCGAGGCGTCGAGGCAGGCCAAGGGCCTCGCGGCGGTCAACCTGATCCAGGTCGAACGGGATGAGAAGATAACCGCCGTCATCCCGGTGAAGGAGTTCTCGCCCGGGCAGCACTTGCTGTTCGCCACGAGGAACGGGACGGTCAAGAAGATCGATATCGGCGAGTTCGCCAACGTGAGGCGCGGGGGGATCCGCGCGCTCGAACTGGACGAAGGGGACGAGCTCGTCGGGGTGCACCTGGTGGCGCAGGGTGAGGAGGTAATCCTCGCCACGGAGTCCGGGCAGGCGATACGGTTCGTGGAGGGCGACGTCCGGCCGATGGGCAGGACGGCGCGCGGAGTAATCGGCGTCAGGCTCGGTAAGGGCGACCGCGTCGTGGGCATGGACGTCGTCCGGCGCGGCATGGACGTGCTGACCGTCACGACCAGGGGGTTCGGCAAGAGAACGCCGGAGGACCAGTACCCCGTCCATTCGAGGGGCGGCAAGGGCGTGCGTAACATCCGACTTACCGGGAGAACCGGCCGCGTCGCAGGCATCAAGGTCGTCCGCGAGGGCGACGAGGTGATGCTCATTTCGGCCGAAGGCATAATAATCAGGATGCCGGTCCGCGAAGTGAAACTCATGCAACGGGCTACTCAGGGCGTTACCCTGATGAGACTCGAGCCGGGTGGCGCCGTCACGGGGCTTGCGATCGCCGCGGCGAAGGAAGAGGATTGAATTGGATCGCGGGCTTGAGGTTTTCGAACACACCTCAGACCTCGGGATAATCGCGCGGGGGGAGAGTCTCGAGGAGACGCTCGCCCGCCTCCTGCGCGGGGTGTTCTCGATCATCACGGACCTGTCCGCAGTCGTGCCGGGCCGCGCGTGGACGATAAGCGCCTCCGGTCACGACCTGGAGGAAGCAACGGCCGGCATCGTCAACGAAGCCCTTTTCCTGCACGAGACGGAGAGGGCTTTGTGTTCATCATTTGAAGTGGCAGTGCGGGCGCCGTCGCCGGGCGACCAGGGAGTAGTGATCGAGGCCCGGTGTTGCGGGGAATGCATCGACCCTGGCCGGCACACCATTCAGAAGTACATAAAGGCCGCCACGTATCACGGGATCCGCGTGTTGTCCCACGAGATCAGGATAATCCTCGACGTTTGACTCTATCGTCCGTTAACCGGGAGTGAGTGTCATGGCCAAAAGCGGGTGGGCGGGTCCCTTGAAGCCCCTCGGCAAGGGGAAGTGGCTCATACCGAAAGAGTACAAGCAGGGCATGAGGGTCCCCGGGATCATTTACGCCGACGAGCGTTTGATGGAATCGATCAGGGAGGACCAGGCCCCCGAACAGGTCGCGAACGTCGCATGCCTGCCGGGGATCGTCGCGGCGTCGCTCGCGATGCCGGATATCCACTGGGGTTACGGCTTCCCTATAGGCGGGGTCGCGGCGATGGACGTGGAGACGGGCGTGATAGCCCCCGGCGGTATAGGTTACGACATCAACTGCGGGGTCCGTCTACTGAGGAGCAACCTGACGGTCGACCAGGTACTCCCGCGCGTGCAGGACATCGTGGACGAGTTCTTCGGGATGATCCCCACGGGCGTCGGCTCGGAGGGGAAGGTCAGGATGGAGCGCGGGGCGGAATCGAGCGTGCTGGAAAAGGGCGCAGCGTGGGCGGTGGAGCAGGGCTATGGCTGGAAGGAGGACCTCGAACGGTGCGAGGAAGGCGGCCGGATGCCGGGTGCTTCGGTGGACGCCGTGAGCGCCAGGGCGCTCAAGCGGGGGCACCTGCAGGTCGGGACGCTCGGGTCAGGCAACCATTTCGTGGAGATAAGCGCCGTGGATGAGGTGTACGACGAGCAGGCGGCACGCCTGTTCGGCCTGGAGAAGAACCAGGTCGTGTTTCAGGTCCACTCGGGGTCGAGGGGTTTCGGCCACCAGGTCTGTACGGACTACCTGGACATCATGTGCTCGGCCATGAGGAAATACGGGATCTCGGTGCCCGACCGGCAGCTCGCGTGCACGCCCGTGAAGTCGGACGAGGGGCGTTCGTATTTTGCGGCCATGGCGTGCGCCGCGAACTACGCCTGGGCAAACCGGCAGGTGCTGGGCCACCTGGTTCGCGAGGGCCTGGGGAGGGTTTTCCGGTCGTCCCCGCGGAACCTCGGGCTCGATCTTGTGTACGACGTGGCACACAACATCGCGAAGTTCGAGGAGCACGAGGTGGACGGCGTGAAGCGCAGGCTGTGCGTGCACCGGAAAGGGGCTACGCGGGCGTTCCCGCCGGGTCACCCCGGTGTCCCCGCCAGGTACCGCGACGCCGGCCAGCCGGTACTCGTGCCGGGTGATATGGGCAGGAACTCCTACGTCCTGGCCGGCACGGCGGCCGCCATGAGGGAGACCTTCGGCTCGACGTGCCACGGAGCGGGACGGCTCCTCAGCCGTGAAGCCGCCAAGAGGCAGATCCACGGGCGCGAACTCAGGGTGAGCCTGAGGGAGAAGGGGATCATCGTCCGCGCCCCGAACGACGCCTCGCTCGCGGAGGAGGCCCCCGGCGCATACAAGGACGTAAACGTGGTGGTGGACGTGGTCCACAACGCGGGCTTGTCGAAGAAAGTGGCGCGGCTCAGACCGCTCGGCGTCATTAAGGGGTAGGCGGTGGGGTGGTGACGAGTTCGCCGTCCTTCTCCCGCAGACCCCGGTAGAAGTCGCCGCGGAGGAAGAGTAGAGCCCGGCGGTGCTTGCGCCCGCCGAGCCGTGGAAATATAATTGAGTGTGACCTGGTCTGTAAAGATGACACACGGATGACCATTCCGGTGAAGGGGAGCAGTAGGCCTCGCCCCTGGCAGAGAGCCGTTTATCAGGTGAGAGGACGGCAGGACAGGCAGGACCGAATCCGCCCCCGAGGATCTGGCGAAAAGGCGGCGCCTTCCGTACGGACGTGCGGTGGGGGAGGCCGGTAAGCGCAGGCGCTGGGGAGCGTTAGAGCCCACTTGAGGGGATCGCGTGTTCGCAGGCGGTGTCGTGGACAGCGGTCAATCGGGGTGGCAACGCGGGAGCACGCTCTCGTCCCTTTGGGGCGAGGGCATTTTTGTTTGGGCCATCACGGTATCCGGAGGGTGAACTGGAGCAAGCATACAGGGGAGGGGACGAAAATGAAGCACACGGCTCAAATCGGGGTGTTCGGCGGGACCGGGTTCTACAAATTCCTCGAGGGTGTAACCGAGGTCTGGGTTGAGACCCCGTACGGACCCACCAGCGATAAGGTCGCGCTGGCCACCGTGGCCGGCCGGAAGGTGGCGTTCATTCCACGGCACGGCAAGGAGCACACGATACCGCCCCACATGATCAACTACAGGGCAAACCTCTGGGCGATGAAGGAGCTCGGCGTCACCAGGATAATCGCGCCGTGCGCCGCGGGAAGCTTGCAGCCCGACGTCAAGCCCGGCGACCTCGTGGTGTGTGACCAGTTCGTCGATCGCACGAGCGGCAGGAAGGACACGTTCTACGACGGGCCGGTGACCACGCACATTGGGACGGCCGAGCCGTACTGCCCCGAACTCAGGACCCTCGCGATCGACAAGGCGAAGGCGCTGAACCTCCCGGTCCGCGAGAAGGGCACCGTGGTCGTCATCCAGGGGCCGAGGTTCTCGACCAAGTCGGAGAGCCGGTGGTTCTCCAAGATGGGCTGGGAAGTCATCAACATGACGCAGTACCCCGAGTGCGTGCTGGCGAGGGAGATCTCGATCTGTTACGTGAACATTTCGGTCATCACCGATTACGACGTGGGCCTGGAAGGGCAGCCCCACGTCGCATCCGTCACACACGAGGAAGTAGTCAAGGTGTTCCAGGCCAACATCGGGCATTTGAAGAACCTGCTGTTCGAGATGATCGCCGCAATGCCGGCCGAGCGGGGCTGTGCGTGCAAGGACGCGCTCAAGATTGGGAGGTTCGAATAGGTGCTAAAGCCCGTACGCTATGGGGACGGGGTGGTGTACATACTGGACCAGCGCAGGTTACCGCTGGACGTGCAGGTAGTCGAGTGCCACCGGTATGAAGGGGTCGCGGATGCTATCAAGGGGATGGCCGTGCGTGGCGCGCCGGCCATAGGTATAGCGGCGGCGTACGGGATCGCCCTGGCGTCGAGGCAGGTTGCCGCCAGCGACGACACTGTCGCGGGTCCGGCTGCCGCAGAGACTGGCTCCGTGGGAGATGCGCTCCGCTTCATCGAGCACGCGGCCTCCGTGTTTGCGAAGACCAGGCCCACCGCCGTCAACCTGTTCTGGGCGATCGAGCGGATGATGCGCGTGGCTCGCTCGGTGACGGGGGACGCCGCCGCGCTCTCCGCGGCGCTGGAACGGGAGGCCCGCGCCATCGACGAGGAGGACGTGCGGCACAACCGGGAGATGGGCGAGCACGGGAGCCGGCTGGTGCGGGATGGCGCCTCCATACTCACGCACTGCAACGCCGGCGCGCTGGCCACGGGCGGGCACGGCACCGCGCTCGGGGTTATCAGGACGGCGTGGGAGCAGGGGAAGAAGGTACGTGTCTACGCGGACGAGACCAGGCCGCTCCTCCAGGGCGCCAGGATCACCGCCTGGGAGCTCCAGAAGGACGGGATACCCGTCACAGTGCTGGCGGACAACATGGCCGGTTACCTCATGCGGCTCGGCCGCGTCGATATGGTTATCGTCGGGGCGGACAGGATCGCCGCCAATGGCGACGTGGCCAACAAGATCGGGACCTACAGCCTGGCAGTGCTCGCGCGCGAACACGGCATACCGTTCTACGTCGCCGCGCCGGGGTCAACCGTAGACCTTCGGATACCCGACGGGGCGGCCATTCCGATAGAGGAAAGGTCGCCGGAGGAGGTAACTCACGTGGCGGGGGTCCGGGTCGCGCCGGAGGGCGTGGAGGTGTTCAACCCCGCCTTCGACGTGACCCCCGCCGCGCTCATCACCGCGATCATTACGGAGAAGGGAATCATCCGGCCTCCGCTCGCCGAGGGCCTGCGGGAGGTATTCTCAACACCAGAATAGGGAGTGGGGGTTATGCTGGATATCAGGTTCATACGGGCGAATCCCGAACTGGTTGAAGAGGCTGCGGCCAGGAAGAACATCAAACTCGACCTGACCGGGCTCCTCGGCGTCGACGAGCAGAGGCGCAAGATGCTCGTCGAGGTCGAGAACCTGAAGGCCGAGCGGAACCGCGTTTCCGAGGAAATAGGGCGGTTGAAGAAGGCCGGGGCCGCCGCTGCGGACAAGGCGGAAGAGATGACCGCCAGGATGAGGGAGACCGCCCAGCGGATCAAGGAGATCGACGCGCAGGTCGCGGAGGCGAACGCCCGCCTCGAGGCGCTGCTGCTCAACGTCCCGAACATCGCGCACGAGTCTGTGCCGGTCGGGCCGGACGCGGAGTCGAACAAGGAGGTCCGTAAATGGGGAGAGCCCAGGGCGTTCGCGTTTGAACCCAGGGCTCACTGGGACGTCGGCGCGGCCCTCGGGATACTCGACTTCGAGCGGGCCAGCAAGATGGCTGGGGCCAGGTTCCCGCTGTTGAAGGGGGCCGGCGCGCACCTGGAGAGGGCGCTCATCAACTTCATGCTCGACCTGCACACCACGAAGCACGGGTACACCGAGTCGGTGCCGCCGTTCATGGTCAACCGGGATGCCATGGTGTGCACGGGCCAGCTCCCGCGGTTCGAGGAAGACATGTTCAAGGTGAGCAACAACGGTTTCTACCTGATCCCGACGGCCGAGGTCCCGCTCACAAACATCCACAGGGAAGAGGTCGTAGACGAGTCGGCTTTACCGCTGTACTACACCGCGTATACGCCGTGCTTCCGCGCAGAAGCGGGCTCGGCGGGGCGCGACACGAGGGGCGTCATCAGGAACCACCAGTTCAACAAGGTGGAACTCGTGAAGTATTGCCTGCCGGAGAACTCGTTTGACGAACTCGAGTCCCTGACGCGGAACGCCGAAGCCGTCCTTCAGGCTCTCGGGCTTCCTTACCGCGTCATGCTGCTGTGCACCGGCGACATGAGCTTCGGGTCCGCGAAGACCTACGATCTCGAGGTCTGGCTGCCGAGCTACAACGCGTACAAGGAGATATCGTCGTGCAGCAACATGACGGACTTCCAGGCGCGGCGCGGCGGCATCCGGTTCAGACGGGCGGCCACCGGCAAGGTGGAGCTGGCCCACACCCTGAATGGCTCAGGCCTGGCGGTCGGGCGCACCTGGGCTGCCGTCCTGGAGAACTTCCAGAACCAAGACGGTTCCGTGACTATCCCGGAGGCCCTGCGCCCATATATGGGCGGAATGGAGGCGATCCGCCCCGGTTAACGTGGCGATATTCAGCCGGGCTGCGTTAATCTGGGCGGCACGGCATTCGCCAAGAGTTGACACAATTCGACATTGCGTGGTACATTGAAGCAAGCTGGACGCTATTCGCAGCACGATCCGGATCAACTGATGCGGCTCACACGCGGCAGCATTCGTAGACGGGTTCACACAGGCGTCTGGCTCTTTCTTTTCCCCCCATGCGGGAGCCGGCAACAGCGATGGCTCCCGCGTTACGTTTTTGATATACTATTACCGCTACGCGGAGGGGTGCCGGAGCGGTTGATCGGAGCGGTCTTGAAAACCGTCGAGGTCCTCCAGGGCCTCCGTGGGTTCGAATCCCACCCCCTCCGCCATACCATAGTCGTTCATCTCCAGCGCGCGCTGGTAGTCGGCCCTGGTATTGATGTTGAAGAACAGGCGCCGCGGGTCCCCGCAGGACGCCAGGAGGTCTCCTTCGAGGTAGAATACGTCGACGTCACCCAGGAATGACCGGACCTCCCTGGCACCCCGCTCGAGGGCCGCGAGCACGGCGCCCAGGACGGCCGTGCTGTACCCTGCAACCAGTGGCTCGATATACCCTTCCCAGCGGGGGACGACGGCGGAATGATGGTCCAGGCGCCTCGCGATGGATGATATTATGCAGGGATTCAGGAACGGGAGGTCGCAGGCCACGAATATGCCCGCGCCGCCTGCCGGGAGCGAGCTGAGGCCCGCAGCGATACCGGCCAGGGGGCCGGTCTTTCCAGGGTAATCGGGTATCGCGCGGGTCGCAGCGCAGAATGGGGCCGCTGGCGCCCGCAACGCGCCGGGCGGTAGGACTGCCGGCGAGGCCGGTTGCGAACCCACGATGACGACCTCACGGCACACCGGGGCTACCGCGGCGACTACCCGCTCGAGGAGTGTCGCTCCTCCGAATGCCAGGCCCGCCTTCAGTAGCCCCAGCCGGTTGCTCTTTCCTCCCGCGAGGATAAACCCCGTGTACACGCCGGTGTGACCGCTGCGCCCGATCGGCGTCTACCCCCTGACCTTCCTGTAGAGGTCGAGGAACTCTTCCTCGGAGACGAGACCACGCTTCTCGATGCCGAGGTTCTTCACCATCTGAAGCAGCTTCTCGATCTCGACATCAGGCAGCGGGTCGAGTCCGAGGTCGTGCATGGCCTGCTTTATAGACCCCGCGCCGCTCTTCTTGCCGAGCACGACGCGCGGCGCCTGCCCGACGAAGGGCGGGTTGAGCGAGAACATCGCGAGCGGGAACTTGTAGACCATGTCGATACCTATGCCGGACTCGCGCACGAAATTTCCGGACCCTACTATCGGCTTGTTCGGCGCCATGGGGAACCGCGTGAGCTCGCGGACGAGCGTCGAGAGCTCCTGTAGCTTATCGATCTTGTACTGGTTCTCGTATCCGTAGAGCAGCTTGAGGCAGACCATTACTTCTTCAAGCGCGGCGTTACCGGTCCTCTCGCCGAGGCCGTTCACGCAGGTGTGTACTACTTCGGCGCCCGCTGCCACGGCCGCGAGGGCGGTGGCCACTCCGAGTCCCAGGTCATTGTGGGTATGTATCTCCACGGGCAGCCCCGTTATTCTCTTCACCAACCTGGTCAGGTATGCGGCGGCGGATGGAAGCGCACAGCCGGTGGTGTCCACCACCCCGATGGAATCGGGCTTGCTCTGGGCGAGGACTCCCTTTAATACTTGCTCCAGGACCGCGGGATTTGCCCTTGTGGTGTCGTAAGGGAAGAACACCGCGTGGAGGCCGCGTTCCTTCGCGTAGGCTACCGCGTCGACGCTCTTGTTCACCACGTCCTGGCCGGTCCAGCCGAACTGGTGAATCAGCTTCGGTTCGCCGATGGGGACCTCGATGACGACCCCGTCGGCGCCGCAATCGTGCGCCATGTCGATGTCCACCCTCATGGCGCGGGCGAACGTGAACACCTTGGACTTGAGGCCGAGCTTGCATATCTCGGCTACCGCCTGGGCGTCTTCGGTGGACACGGCGGGCATGCCGGCTTCGATTCGCTCGACCCCGACCTCGGCGAGCTTCTGCGCGATCCTCACCTTGTCTTCCTTGCGGAGCACGATCCCCGGTGTCTGCTCGCCGTCGCGCAAGGTTGCATCGTGAATTCCTATGGTCTTCGGCAGGTCCAGCCCGTCGCGGACCTCCTTCACGTGGTTGAACGGGCTGGTCCACCAGAACTCGCTTCGCCATGGTTCGTAGTGCATTGTCCTTCCTCCCAGTGACGACAGATGTCTTCCCGTGCGTTGTTGCCTGGGCCTATCGCAACGCCCGCCCAAGGGCGGGCCACTCGGTCGAAATGTAGACGACGGCGCCGGTGCTCCAGGCATACCGGCCCAGCCGTACTTGTTCAAACGATTCGTCGTCCAGCAGCGCTATGGCGCGGCCCTCGCAGTGCTGCAGGCACGACGGGGGAAGCCCGGTCGACAGCCTGTCCGTGCAGAGGTCGCATTTGACGGGTGGCCCATAGAGCGCCGCATGGGGCGTCGTACCGGGCGCCGTGGCAGGCGTGCGGGCTGGTGCTCCGGCCACGCCGTCGCTCACCCTGTCGCCGCCGCCCAACTCAATCGCCCCGTATGGGCAGGCCTCGGCGCACTGGCCGCAGCAGGTGCACCTGTCGCGGACGATCCTGACCTCGCCGTGGGGCCCCTTCTCGAACGCCTCGAAGGGACAGGCGGCCGAGCATACGGGGTCTTCGCAGTGCTGGCAAAGACACGGCACGTACGCCGTGCGGAGCCGCCCCCCGATCCGCCTCGGGCCGATCCTCTCCACGCGTATCGCGGCCGCTCCCGGGGGCAGGCCGTGCTCCCGCTTGCACGCCACCTCGCACGCGTGGCAACCCCAGCAGCGGTCGAGGTCGATCACGAGCCGGCGTCGCCGCCAAGGATGGCCAGTGCCTTGCTGGACCGCCGCATTTGCGTGCGCCATCATCGCTCACCACCCTTCCGGCCAACGCCGGTGGAGATGCCCGCAGGAGCTACGCGGCCCAGCGCCGGGGTGTCCGCCCTGCGGACTCTGCACAGCAGCCCGCGCAGCGGGGTGGTCCCCGTGCCCTCAGCGCACGGCGAATTGGGCACCGCCAGGTTCACGTTGTACTCACCCCACCAGCCGGGGGTAAGCTGCACGACCCCGGGCTTGATACCCTCGCTCAATTCGGCAAATGCCCTGCACTGGCCCGTCGGAGTCTCGACAACCACTTCGTTCCCCTGCGCGATGCCCAGCGCCGCAGCCGTCCCGGGGTGAACCCACATCAGCGGCTCGGGGGCAATCTCGCGCAACAGGGGTATCTGGCGATACTCCGTGTGCCTGTATGCGGAAACCCGTCCGCCCGTTGTGAGTATGAGAGGGTAATCGCCGGCAAGAGACCGTCCGTCCGCGTCCCTCCTTAGAGGGCTCTCGAATGGTTCGGTGTACACTGGAAGCGGCTGCACGCCCTCTTTCTCGAGGAGTGACGAGTAAATCTCAACCTTGCCGGATGGTGTATCGAAGCCCTTCTCCTCGAACTTGCGGTACCGGATCGGGCTATGGAGGCGGTGTACCTCGCAGAGCTGCTTGAACGTCAACCCTGTGGGTTCGAGCAGGTACTCGAACATCGCATCCTCGCTCGGCCAGAACCGGTCCTCCAGCCCCAGCCGGCGCGCGAGGTCGAGGACGATCTCCACGTCCGAGCGCGGCCCCGAGCCCGGAAGCCCGATTTCCGAGGCCTTCTGCTGCGCGATGGTGTACTCGGGCGAACACTGGAACGACGAGATGATGTTGTTCCGCTCGAGCCACGATGACGCCGGCAGCACCACGTCCGCTATCCCGGCCGTGGGAGTCAGAAAGAGGTCGGCGACCGCTATGAACTCGAGCCGGGAAAGCGCGTCCGCCACGCGGGTGGAGTTGGCGTAACTCACCAGCGCGTTGCTGCCAAATATGAGCGCCGCCTTGATCGGATTGGGTTCCCCTGTAATCATCGCTTCGAACACCGACGGCATGTGCGCCGACGGCACAGGCGAGAGGTCGCCGCAAAGAAGAAGGTACTTATCGTGGCCGCAGCGCTTCTTGCGGAGGTCTTCCGGCACGGCGTCGATCATGATGTGCCTGTGAGTGTTCCGGCTGCGGTCTCCGCGAGAGGACGGGAATACGTTACCACCGCGGACGTCGATGTTGCCAGTGATGGCCGCAAGCAGCGATAGGGCGCGGCAGGCCTGCACGGGATCGCTCGTCTGCTCGATTGCCACGCACCGGCTGACGCACGCGGGGCGCGTCGTGGCGTAGACCGACGCAGCCTTCTCGATAAGGTCGGCAGAGACTCCTGTCACATCGGCCACCTTATCCAGCGTATAGCCCGCCAGGTGCTCGCGCAACCGGTCGAAACCAGTAGTCCACTTCTCCACGAACTCCCCGTCGTAGAGCCCGCGAGACACTATGACGTTAAGCATCCCGAGCGCGAGCATCGTGTCGGTGCCGGGCCTGAGCTGGAGCCAGATGTGCGCCTTCGACGCCGTCTCGGAGAACACGGGGTCGACGACGATGAGCCTCGCGCCGCGGGCGCGCGCGTCCATGATGTCCGCCGCGCGCACCGGCCATGTGGCCGGGGGGTTGGTCCCCCAGACGAGAATGCAGGCCGTGTGCGCGTAATCCGGTGATTCCATGACCGCGCCGCCGAAAGTGACTTTGCCGTCGACGAGCCGCGGCCAGAGGCACTGCGCCCAGCCGGGCGTTCCCGAGTTCACCGCGCCGAATACGTTGGCCAGGCGGCTATACTCACGACTCCAGCCCCTGCGCGTGCCCAGCATGAACGACACGCCCTCGGGCCCGTACCGATCCTTGCACTCGGTGAGCCGCCGGGCCACGAGATCGAGCGCCTCGTCCCACGAGACCTCGCGCCATTTGCCCGACCCGCGCGGGCCCACGCGCACCAGCGGGGTCCGGACACGGTGTGGGCTGGACACGAGGTCCGGCGAGGCAAGGCCCTTGGGACACAGCACGCCCTTCGTCACCGGCGATTCGGGGTCGCCTTCGACCCGCGCGACCTGGCCTGACTCGCAGTCCACGAACACCAGTACTTCGCAATTCGAATTGCATGAGAAGCAGGCCGATCTTACCAGGCGCATGCGGCGCCCGGCGATCTCGAACGGCCTGTCGTCGTGCCGCGACCACAGCCCCCTGAACTCGGATACGGGGCAGCCGAGCCGGTTCTCCGCCCAGACCTGCGCCTGGGAGGCGTCCGCGCGGAACTCCGCGGCCTCATCGCCGGCGAGCCTCCGGGCGAAATCCAGCTTACGCTCCACCGGAAATCCCCCTACCGGCGATCCCCCTCGCCTTCCGCGCGCGACCCATGTGAATCACCACGAACAGCACGAGCATGCCTAGTCCCGCGAGGTCCGTGATCAGCCGCGTGTCGATCAGGAGGACGCCGCCAAGGAACGCGAGTACACGCTCGAGCGGGGTACATTCCGTCAACCCGTAGCCCTGGATGGCCACTCCGAAGCCGAAGACGCCGACGGTTGCGCCGGTCGTGACTCGGATGATCTCGAGCAGGGGGCCACTCATCATCAGACCGGGACCGTATACCAGCATGTAAGGGACGATGAACGAGATCAGCCCGAACCTGAACGCCGTCCAGCCGACCACGTTCGGATCGGCCCCGGCGATCGCCCCACCCGCGTATGCCGACAGCGCCACGGGCGGCGTGATCGTCGAGATACAGCCGAAGTAGAACACGAACAGGTGCGCAGCGAGCACCGGAACGCCCAGTTTCACGAGAGCGGGGACCGCCATCGTCGCCAGCACCACGTAAGCCGCGGTCGTCGGGAGGCCGCACCCGAGTATCAGCGACGCGACCATGGTGAGGAGCAGCGCGAGCAGTATGTTGCTGCCCGCGAGGGCCAGCATTATCTGGGATATCTTGAGGCCCAGCCCCGTCATAGACGTGACGCCGACGATTATGCCCGAGCAGGCACACGCCGCCGCCACGCTGATAGTGCTCTTCATCCCGTCCGATATCGCGGCGTAGAACCTGGCGGGGAACTGAGCCTGCGCGCCACCCAATACCAGGTCTAGGCCGAGAATGAACGCCACGGCCCATACCACGGCTTTCATGGGCGTCATCCCCTTGAGGATGAGCGCGATGAGCACGAACACGGGGATGAGAAGGTACAGCTTCCTCGCGAACGCGCGGTCTATCTTGGGCCTTTCCTCGTCGCTGAGTACCGGGATATTCTCCTTGACCGCCTCGAGGTGGACTATCAGGTAGATGCTCAGGAAATACAACAGTGCGGGGATGGCGGCGGCTTTCATTACCTCGATGTATGGTACGTTTATCATCTCGGCCATGAGGAACGCCGCAGCGCCCATCACCGGGGGCATGATCTGGCCGCCCGTAGAGGCCACGGCCTCGACGGCCCCTGCTACGTGGGGTTTGTACCCGATTCTCTTCATCAACGGAATCGTGAACGTTCCCGTGGTGACCACGTTGGCGACCGCCGATCCCGAAATGGTGCCCATCATCGCGCTGCTTATGACGGCCGCCTTCGCCGGCCCACCCTTGAGCCTGCCGGTCGCCATGAGCGCGAGGTCCACAAAGAACTGCCCGCCGCCGAACTTCTCCAGCACGGCGCCGAAGATGACGAACAGCGCGACGTACGTGGCGGAGACGGACATTGCGATCCCGTAGATACCCTCGGTGGACGAGTAGAGAAACGCGATTATCCTCTGCACGGTGTAGAACCTGTGTCCCATGAATCCGGGTATCCAGGCGCCGAAATACGCATACAGCAGGAAGAGCCCTCCGGTGATCGTCAGGGCCAGGCCCACTACCCTTCGGGTGGCCTCGAGCACCACGATCAGGGCGATAACGCCCATCACCATGTCGGTCGTATTGGTTACACCCGCCTCGACGGCCACTCGCTCCCAGCTTAGCAGCCCGTATACTCCGGTGACGGTCGCGGCGGCCGCGAACAGGTAGTCGATGACCCCGGGTTTCTTGCCGCTCTTCTTCCCGGCGGGGTAGAGCAGGAACACCAGGACCGATAGCACGGTCCAGTGCAGGCCGCGCTGGAGCATCGCGGAGGAAACGCCGAACGCCCCCGTGTACAGGTGGAATAACCCTAGCGCGAACGCCACGACGGCCGCCGCAATACCGATAGTCCCCGGGTCCTTCCTCATCTGAGGGCCTTCTTCTATTATCTGTGACATGGAATCGTCACTCCTCGAGCCCCAGCAGGTAAGCGGGGTTGTCCCTCGTCATCAGGTGGATGTCCTCGCGCGAGACCCCGCACTTCAGCATGAGCTCGCAGTAGACGCGCATGCCTTCGACCGGCGACGGGGTCTCAACCTGGCCGTAGTCGGTCATCATGACGCAGTGTGAGGCGCCCACGCGCTTGATTACGGCTGCAATTTCACGCGGGTCCTGACGCCCGTGTAGCGGTGAGCACGCCCCGAGCGACAATTCGAGGAAAGCGCCGGCCTTCACGAGCTGCTCCAGGATATCCATTGTGAAGTCCTCGAGCCAGGCGTTCGGATGACAGACGGTGAACCTCTTCAACCCCGCCTTGATCGACCCGTCCGCCAGCGCCAGTGTTTCCTGGGGAGAAACGTGGCCGCTGCTGACCACCGCCCCATAGTCCGCCGCGACTTTCAGTACGTCCATGGCCTCGGGTCTCAAGGTGGCGGCGCTCCCGTCTTTCAGTACGGAAATGCCGGGAACGCTGAAGCCGAACGACTTCTTCTCGAGGTACTCCTTGATCCAGTGACCCTTCCTGCCCTTGTCGATGCAGTACTGGGCGTCGACCGTCGGCATCCAGATGTACTTGCCGCCGGTCTTGAGCATCGATACCACCGCCCGCGGATTCAACCCGCCGACGGTCTGGTTCAGCGAAATCCCCCCGAACGTGAGGATCTCGGGAACGACCTCCCTGGTCAGCGCAGCCTTCTGCGCGGAAGGGGCGAGGTGGTCCTTCACGACGATCGCCCTCATGCCGCGAGCTGCGGCCTCCCTGGCGAGCTGGATGCTGCTCGAATACCTGGGGCTGTCGTCAGGTCCTATGTGAATGTGGCAGTCTATCGCTCCTTCGAGGAAGGAACTCACGGTTTTCATCCTCCCAGGCTGACAGGATAGTGTAAGCCTGCTGGTGGGCTGCGGCCTGATCGCCGCAGCCCACCACGCTTATCCCCGCCACCCGGCCCGGCGGGCCTCCGGCCCCGGCGAACGGCCCCGGCGGCGGACTCAGTCTGTGAACTACTTTACCAGGCCCTTCTCAGTCCAGAACTTCTTGGCCCCGGGATGGAGCGGTATCGGGACTCCGACCGCGGACTCGATCTTGACCTGCTTAATTGAGGCGTGGAACGTCCCGAGCTGCTCGAGGTTGTTGTAGATTGCCTTTGTTATCTCGTAAGCGGTCTTGTCGTCCATTGAAGCGTTGACTACCAGCGTGTTGGCGACACCCTGTACGACCGCGTCCTTATCAAGCTTGTAGACACTCGCGGGCACCACGACCTTAGAGTAATAGGGGTATTTCTCGATCATGGTGTTCATCTTGTCCGGCTCGATCTCGACGAAGCGGATCTTGTCGGTGTTGGCCAGCTGCATCACGGCCGAGGTCGGGTAGCCGGCGCCCGCCAGCGCCACGTCGACGTGGCCGTCCTTGAGGGCCATCATTCCATCCTCGTACGATACGTAGCTCGCCTGCAGGTCCTCGATCTTCATCCCGTATACGTCGAGGACGGCCTTGATCATCGGGATACTCCCACCGCCGGCCGGACCCACGGCGACCTTCTTGCCCTTCATGTCGGCGATCGTCTTGATCGGGGATTTGTCCAGCGTGATGATGTGGAGGATCGTCGAATGGAGCGACCCCAGCGCGCGCAGGTCGAACTTCTCCTTGTACGTGTCCTCGCCCCTGGACGCGAAATACGCCAGGTTGGCGTTCGTTATGCCGATGTCGGTCTCCTTCTTGCCCACGAGCCTGCAGTTCTCGACCGCGCCGCCCGTGACCTCGGCGGTCATAGTAACGCCCTTCACGTTCTTCGAGACTATCTCGGCTATTCCGGTGCCGATCGGGTAGTACGCGCCACCCATGCTGGCGGTGGCTATTGTCATCTTTTTCGGTTGCGCCTGACCGCCGCAGCCCGCCAGGGCGATTGCGGCGACCAGTAGTGCCATGCAGATGCTGACCACAGTGTTACGCTTCACGATTTACACCCCCGTTAGATTTTGATCAAGGAAGCCCAGGATGGATGATAACAACGAAACCGGAAGACTACCCCTTCTTGTTGACGGAATCCAACAGCGACCTCGAAGCATTTGACCTGTGAAGCCTCACGAGCTCCTCAACCCGCTCCTCCTCGCCCTTCTCGAGGGCCTCGAGTATTGCGAGGTGCTCCTGGTGCGACGGGCGGAGTCTCTCCGGAGCCAGTTTGAACACGGATCGCGAGCGTTCCGCGCCGTACCAGATTTCCTCGATCATCTTCTGGAGCTTCGGGTACGGTGATAGGGCGTAAAGCTTCGTGTGGAACTCGTGGTTGAGTATTCCGTAGTTGGCCCTGTCGTCGTTCTCGACGCACCGCCCCATGTTGTCGAGAATGGACCTGAGCTCCGCGATGGCCCCGGGAGCAGCACGCCCCACGGCCGTCCGCGCCGCAAAGCCCTCGAGAACACCCCGTATCGCCAGCGCCTCCTCGATTTCCTCGGGGCGGAAACTGGCGACCTCGGCCCCCGAGTGGGGCGTCACGACAACCAGACCTTCCGCCTGGAGCTGCCGGATCGCCTCCCTGACCGGGATCTCGGAAACGCCCAACTCCTCCGCGATTTTCTTCTGGAGTAGGCGCGTCCCGGGCTCGAGATCGCCGTTGACTATGTGCTCTCGGAGAGCCCTATAGACGACTTCAGTCTTGGTCGTGAATCTCGGCTTCTCGTGTTTGAGTAGCATCAACCTGCTCACTCGGTCACCGCCCTTCGCCGCAGCCCGGGTCGTACTCGGCTGCCGCTAGTATCGCGGTATGACGCCCGTCCGCTATAGAATATATTATATAGAACGCGGCACATTCCTCCTTGGCGTTGACAAACCGTTCGACAAGCGACGCCCCAACGCTGTAAAATGCAATAGGCGTTACCTGCGCATACTCATGACCGGTAGACAGTCGCTGCCGGAAGCGTGGGCTGGATAAACGGGAGGGATGCCGCCGGCATGAACCCGGTTGCTCTCAGAGTCGGTCTGATAACGGTGTACTGGTACGGCATAATGGCGGCACTCGCCATGCTCACCGGCTACCTGGTTGCCAGGCGCTTCGCGGTGTCTTACGGCATCGACCCCGACCGGTTCGATTCGCTGATGCTCCTGTACATCCCGACGATAATAGTGGGCGCGCGGGCGGCATACGTCATCGCCAAGTGGGATTTCTTCCGCGATAACCTGATCGAGATCGTGAAGACGTACCACGGTGGTCTGGGATCGCACGGCGCGATCATCGCGATGGTGATCGTGGGCTGGATATCCACCAGGCTAACGAGAGTCCCGTTCTGGACGCTGGCCGACGCAATCGCCCCGGCGGTTCCGCTGGCCCACGTGTTCGTCCGTCTTGGCAACTTCTTCAACGGCGAGCTGTACGGCCTGCCTACGGGCCTTCCGTGGGGCATGGTGTTCCCCGGGACGTTCGAGCCGCGCCACCCGAGCATGCTCTACGAGGGCATCGTGTCCGTGTTTACGTTCGCCCTGTCATACTACCTGGCCCGCAGGCGGATCGCGGAAGGCCGCGCGCGCGAGGGGCGCGTGTTTTTGAAGACCATGTTCCTGGTCTCCGTCGTGAGGCTGCTGGTGGACTTCACGCGGCCCCGCGGCCGCGGGGTGTTCCTGGGCCTGATGCTCACACAGGTACTCGCCCTGGCGATTGCGCTGGTGTGCGCGGCGTTGCTCGCCCTGCCGGTCCTGCCCGGGGCCGCGTCAGCGCCTGGCAGCGGCGATGCCGGGCACAGCGTTGTCGGGAACGGCGACGGCCGGAGAAGCGGCGGCGATGCCCCGAGCGCAGGCGGCGCCGGCGGAGACGATGATGACGCTGCCGGGTGCGTCCGGTGACCGCCCAGGATCGCCTTCCGGTATTGTAAGTGCAGTTCGACTATGCTATTATTCTCTGTGCAAGTCTTTTGGGGAGAGGTACCCAAGTAGGCTGAAGGGGCGGGTTTGCTAAACCTGTAGTAGGGCGATTAGCTCTAGCGAGGGTTCGAATCCCTCCCTCTCCGCCATGAAAGAACAGCCCGGGGAACCCCGGGCTTTTTACCTGGCGGGACCTTTTTGAAGCCTTTCTCGAAGGTGACCGCACGAAATCTGCCTGCTGCAGGCGATGTTCACAGGACAGGCGGCAGGAACCTCTGGATACGGGTGACTCTCATTACAGGGGTCATGTAGGGCGAGTAGGTGACGTAACCGCACGCGTTGACCAGGTGCCCAAGGTACTCGCGGAGATTAATCGTGCTGCTTACAATTAGTAAGCGGACCGGTCCCCTGTGAAGTATGAGTTCGTTCCCAAAGAAATCCACAAAACCGAGCTCGCAGCGCTCAAGTGGTACCGACATCCTTCCTCCCTCCTCCTCCCGCGTAGACATAAGACTTCTCTACATACTATGCCCGGCGGGGTTTTCCGGTTCACCCGGGGTGGGCCCGCCGCCGGTCGCGGCTGCGGCGGTGGCCGCAATCGGGCCGTCAACAGTGTCAACTTGAAAGCGGCCTATGCTTGTGGTATTATCATTTGTGCACATTGCGCGCCCGTAGCTCAGCCTGGATAGAGTGACGGACTACGAATCCGCAGGTCGCAGGTTCGAATCCTGCCGGGCGCGCCATTTCTATTACCGCTAAAGGTGCATTTATTCCCTCAACAGCACCGGAAGGCCATTATCTCACCCAACCTCATCCCGCCGGTAAATGCAAGGGATCGGCATGTAGAGGTACGTTCCCTGCACGGCATCCAGCACCGCCCCTGCGCCAGTGTCAAGTATTATTTGCATGTCTCGATTTCGCGAGAGAGGAATTCTGTTCGCCACAGCGAACTTACCCATAAAACCCAGAGGCAGTTCTGGCTATACCAGGAAACCAGCATAGATGGAGGATGGACATGAAGGAGATAGGCCAGAGAATTCGCGAGTTAAGACAAGAAAAGCGACTGACTCTAGAAGAATTGAGTTCCCGGACCGATCTCTCCAAGAGTTACATCTCTGAGGCTGAGCGGGGGATCGCGTCCTTAAGCATCACCGCCCTTCAGAAGATCGCGCAGGCCCTCGATGTCCCGCTTTCCCATTTCTTCCTTCTTCCCACTCCCGCGTCGAACACTGTGAGGATTACCAGGGTAGGGGAGCGTTCCGAGTTTCGGATGGAGGCAAACGAGGATCGGACGTTTACGAGCCTCGCGGCAGGCTTCCCCGGTTGCGTACTGGAGCCCCTTCTCATCACTCTCCTTCCCGATCACGCCAGGGTGGAGCCCTATAGCCACCCGGGTGAGGAGTTTGCGTTCGTGCTTGAAGGAAGCCTCACGGTTCTGGTCCAGGATGAGGAGTATGAACTTGGAGCGGGCGATACCATCCATTTGCCGTCGCTGATCCCTCATAACTGGGAAAACCGCACCGATAAGCCGGTCAAAGTCATCGCGGTCAGTACTCCCAAGATCTTTTGAGGCAACGGTTCTGGAGCGCCAGGAGGGCCCGATGAAGCACAGTCGACACATCGAGTTAACCCAGAAGGGGGACTCAATCCAGTGAAGAGATTCCGCGTCGCAATGGATATCGGCGGTACTTTCACAGATTTCGTCCTCTACGACGAGGAAACCGGGGAGTACCGTACGGGGAAGGTTTCGACCACTCCCAGGGATCTCTCGATCGGAGTACTTGAAGGACTGATCCAGCTCACGAAGGATTTCTCAGCCATCGACTTTTGTGTTCATGGCACCACCTCCGGCCTCAACGCGTTCCTGGAGCGCAAGGGAGCCCGAGTAGCTCTCATCGCGACCGAGGGTTTTCGAGACGTATACGAGATTGCCCGGGGAAATCGGCCGGACATGTATAACCTGCAGTACCAGAAACCCCAGGCCCTGGTCAGGCGGCGCGATGTTTTCCAAATCAAGGAGCGGGTTCTCTTCAATGGCACGGTGGCTGTCCCGGTCGACGAAGGCGCCGTTCGAGACCTGGCCGCGAAGATCAAGTCCGGTGGCTACGAGTCCATAGCTGTCGCTTTACTCCACGCCCACATTAATCCCGTAAACGAAACGCGCATCCGCGATGTACTCAAGGAAGAGTTGCCCGGGATATCGATCTCCCTGTCTCATGAGGTCGCCAGGGAATGGAGGGAGTACGAAAGGACGAGTACGACAGTCCTGAATGCGTACGTCGCTCCGATTGTGGAAAAGTACCTGACCCGTCTTGAGGGCGAGGTAAGAGGCGGGGGCATGGAGGAGTCTCTTTACATCATGCGCTCCAACGGCGGTGTCATGACGGCGGAGGTCGCCAAAACCCACCCCATCCAGACCTTGCTCTCTGGTCCGGTCGGGGGCGCGGTCGGGGGGGCGTCGCTGGCCAAGGAGATGGGAATGCGCAGCCTCATCGGGGTTGACATGGGCGGCACGAGCTTTGACGTGACCATGGTCATCAACGGTCAGGCGGATGTCACCAATGAGACGAACCTGCAAGGCTTCCCGGTGTTGACTCCTATGGTCAACATTCATACCATCGGCGCCGGAGGAGGGTCTATTGCCTGGATCGAGGGTGGTGGCCTCCGGGTCGGACCTCGGAGCGCCGGTGCCCAGCCCGGACCCGCCTGCTATGGGAGAGGGGGCACCATTCCCACAGTGACCGATGCCAACGTCGTGCTGGGAAGGATCGACCCTGAGCACTTCCTGGGCGGTAACATGACACTCATGAAGGACGGGGCCCTGGAGGCCGTGGCGTCAATTGCCGCACAACTGGGTCTCACCGTTGAACAGGCGGCTGAGGGGATCTGCGACGTAGTCAACGCCAAGATGGCGGACGCTATCCGTACGATTACCATCCGGAAGGGCATTGATCCCCGGGAATTCACGTTGGTGGCTTTCGGTGGGGCGGGTCCGATGCACGCCGTCTTTATCGCACAGGAACTGGATATCAAGGACATTCTGGTGCCCCGGTTCCCGGGCGCCTTCTCTGCCTGGGGAATGCTGCAAAGTGACATCAGGCATGACGAGGTTCGGACCTTCCTCCAGCCCGCCGGGGGTGCGGATACTTCGGCTATGCAATCCATCCTGGATACCGTGGAGCGAGACGTCGAGGTTGTCCTGAAACGGCAGAAGGTAACCCCCGATCGCATGACCTTCATTCGGACCGCGGACATGCGTTACATCGGCCAGGAGTACGTGGTGAACGTGCCGATGCCGGGCGGCCGATTGGATCGGAATTCCCTGGGTGCTCTCGTAGCCGACTTTCACGAGAAGCACCGGCAGATCTATGGGCACAGTAATCCACGGGGTCCGGTGGAGTTCGTCAACTTGCGAGTGGTAGGAGTAGGAGAGCTCTCATCGGGCGTCAAGGTGGAGCCGGCGGAGGCGACCAAGGGTGAACCAAAACCCAGAACGCTAGCGCCGGTTATCTTCGGAGGCAGAGAGTTGCCCACTCCGATCTTCGCCAGGGATCACCTCCTGCCAGGGCATCGTTTCGAAGGTCCGGCGGTCGTCGAGGAATTCACCGCTACCACAGTGGTGCCACCAGGGTATCGGGTCGAGGTTGGCCGCTTTGGTAGCATGCTGATTAGCGCCAGGGGGGAGGACTGAGGAATGGGCCAGCAGCCTTGTGTCAACCCGGTGACGGTCGAAATCATTCGCAACGCGTTGCAGTCAGCGGCCGAGGACATGAACGCCAGCTTGTTTCGGAGCGCCTTCAGCCCGGTAATCTACGAGATGAAAGACTGCAGCGTCGGCATATTCAACGACAAAGCCGAGATGCTCGGCCAGTCGGCGGGGTTGCCCATCTTCCTGGGAAACCTGGAGGAATGCATCAAGACGACCATCAGCATGTACGGCCTGGATTTCTTCCAGGAGGGAGACGTGCTCATCATAAATGACGCGTACATGACCGGGACACACCTGAATGACGTGACAGTCTTCGCCCCGATTTTCCTCGACGGCCAGATCATCGGATTCTCGGCGAATAGGGCTCACTGGCTGGATGTCGGCTCCAAGGACCCGGGAGAATCGACCGACAGTACCGAGATCTATCAAGAAGGTATTCGTATCGGTCCCACCAAGATAGTCGAGCGAGGACGGCTTCGCCGGGATGTCGTGGATCTCATAGTGAGGAACAGCCGGTTTCACGAGGCGGCCGAGGGTGACATGAATGCGCAGATATCCGCCTGCCTGACCGGAGAGAAGCGCTACAAGGAGATCGTCGCACGGTTCGGCCTGGATACCATTCGAGCTGCCACCCTGGATATCTTCGCTCAAGCTGAACGTCTTGACCGGGAAGTCATAGCCGCCATTCCTGATGGCGTGTACGAGGCCGAGGGATGCCTGGACAATGACGGTCAGAGCGACGAGCCGGTCAAAGTGTATGTGAAGGTCATTATAAGCGGGAGCGATATGACCATAGACCTGGAGGGGTCCAGCCCGCAGGCAAAAGGGTCTACCAACTGCGGTTTCCCGCAGACAGTCTCAGCCTGCCGGGTTGCCTACAAGGCGTTGATCAACCCCCAGGCGCCCGTTAACGGAGGAAACTTCCGTGCACTTACCGTCAAAGCGCCTCCCCGGTCCATTTTCACCGCCCAGGAGCCCGCCGCTGTGCAATGGTACTTCACCCCACTGGGGCTCCTGATCGACTTGATCATAAAGGCTCTCGCCCCGGTTCTCCCTGAACGCACAGCGGCGGCACACTACGGCGACTCGATGTGCATCAACTTCGCCGGGACTGACCCGCGCGAGGGGACTCCGTTCCTCACGGTAGAGGCCACGGTTGGTGGCTGGGGTGCCTTCAGCTGGGGTGATGGGCAGAACGCGCTGATAAATAACGTGAGCGGAGACTTCAAGAATCTCCCGGTCGAGGTTATGGAGACAAAGTACCCCGTGACCGTTACCCGGTACGCGATCCGCCCGAATAGCGGCGGAGCCGGTAAGTACAGGGGCGGAAACGGGGTCATCAGGGAGTACCAGGTACACTGCGATGATGGCACCGTATACCTGTGGTGGGAGCGCTCCAAGACCCCCGCATGGGGCATCCTCGGCGGTCAGGACGGCAAGCCTCCGGTGGTTGCCATTAACCCAGCGACCCCGAGAGAGAGGCGGGTTCTTAAGGTTAACGGAATGAAGCTGGAACGAGCGGATGTGGTGAGAGTAGAGTCGGGCGGCGGTGGCGGTTACGGGGACCCGCTGGAACGCGATCCGGCACTGGTGACAGAGGACCTTCTCGACGGTTATGTAGATGTGGCCGAGGCCGAGTCCGCCTATGGTGTGCGGTTCATTTACGGGACGGACAAAGTCGATGTGAAGGCTACTTCAGAACTACGGGCAATGATGAGCAGCGCCAGGAAGGCAGGCCACTCCCTCCAAGGAGGCCGCCGCTAGTCGGTGCCGGTTTGCGCTCCTTCGTATGGCCCAGGTCAGAGGGGGGATGTAGTGCAGATGAGAGACGGGTTCCGAAGGCTCGCGGTGGCAGTCAAACTATCGACTTCCGGTTCACTAGCTGGCAACATAAGAAAGGGGAAGAGAGTCATGATTAAGGCGTCGTCTTGCCTACTTGTGCCTCTTGCAGTGTTGCTAACCGTCACCGTGCTTCTGGCCGGGTGCGGCGGGTCCAAAACGCCGAGCTCGGCGCCCCAGCAGCAACCTGCGCAGCAACAACCCGCTCAGCAGCCGTCCCAGCCGGCGCCCGCCCAGAAACCGGTGCGTGCGGCCTTGTTCCATCTGGTCCGGGCCAATGCTTATGATCAGGCACGGATTGATGGAATCAACGGCAAAGCGAAGGAACTCAACGCTCAGGTGGACTTCTTCTCGTGTGAGTACAACACCCAGGAGCAGATCAACCAGATCCAGGACGCGATCACGGCGAACAAGTACGATGTCTTCATGATCCACCCCAACGACAGCAACGCACTCGTGCCGGCCATCCAGGAGGCCCTGAAGAAGGGCATCGTGGTAATCGGGGCCGATGCGCCGATAGGCCCGAACACCCGCTCGCTCAAGCCTTACCCGGAGGGAGTCAAGTGCATAATCGGCCGAACCGGCTGGACGACCGGCACTTTCCTCGGTAAGGCGGTGGTCGAGGCGTCCAAGGGGAAGAAAGTCTCCAAGGTCGCCTACCTTATCGGTATGCAAGCGTTGAGTATCGACCAGGACCGCTACGAGGCGTTGAAGCAAGTTATCAAGGACCAGCCGCACATCCAGGTAGTTGCGTTCCAGGAGGGGCAGTACCGGCGTGACATCTCGCGCCAGGTCATGCAGAACGTCTTGCAGGCCCACCCGGACATCAGCGTAGTGGTTTCCTCCGGCGACCAGATGACTCTGGGCGCCTATGACGCGGCCAAGGAAGCGGGCCTCGAGAAGAAAATCAAGTTCATCGGCAACGGCTGCAGCAAGGAAGGCCTGCAGGCCATCAAGGACGGCTGGTTCTTCGGCGGTTACGCCGACATCCCGTACACCCAGGGGCAGCTCCTGATCGAGACTGCCGTGAAGGCGGTACGCGGGGAAAAGGTGCCGGAATACATCAACCTGGAGGACCAGCGGCCCCCGCTGCCGCCGGAGGGTCCGATCATCACCCAGGAGAACGTGGGCAAATTCCAGGGCCAGTGGTAAGCGGGCGGCTCTGCCTGACAGGCAGGCTAACGCCCGAGTCTGTCGGGCGGCAAGGAGCTGATTGCCAGCTCCTTGCCGCCCCGATCCCGTGGTGAAGTGCCATGCAGGATAAGCCCATACTGGTGCTGCGCTCCATTAACAAGCAATTTGACGGCGTCCAGGCGCTGCAGGACGTGTCCCTGGTTGTCGAACGAGGGACGATCCACGCCCTGGTTGGTGAGAACGGGGCCGGCAAGTCGACGCTGGGGAAAATCATTGGCGGGGCTTACCGCCCGACCAGCGGCCAGGTCCTGGTGGAGGGGTGCCCGGTCGTCTATTCTTCGCCCAGGGATGCCCTGGCAGACGGCATCGCCCTGATCTCGCAGGAGGTCGCGCTCGTTCCACAGCGTACGGTGATTGATAACGTCTTTCTCGGCATTGAGAGCGCACGGTACGGATTCCTGCGCGGCGGTGAAATGCGGGAGAAGTACGAAGAACTGACGGGCCGTTCCGGGTTCTACGTTCCCCCGGATACGCTGGTTTCGTCGCTGCGCATCGCCGAGCAAAAGAAGGTGGAGGTTCTCCGCGCCGTGGCACGAAACGCCCGGCTGATCGTCATGGACGAACCCACGGCCGCCCTGTCGGCCGAAGAGACCCAGAGGCTTTTTGCCCTGGTCCGGGGGCTCAAGGCAAAGGGTACCACGATCATCTACGTGTCGCACTTCCTCGAGGAAGTGCTGTCCCTGGCGGACACGGTGACAGTGCTCCGGAACGGCCAGTTGATTAAGACTTCGCCCGTGAGTGTGGAGACGCCCGAGAGCCTGGTCGAGGCCATGCTCGGAAGAGTCATCTCCCTCGGCTTTCCGGGGAAGGTCCACCCCGAATCCGGCGCACCCCTGGTTCTGTCTGTGGAGGGGCTGTCCCGGAGCGGTGTTTTCGCGGACATCTCCTTCGGCATCCGGGCGGGCGAGATCGTGGGTCTGGCCGGCCTTGTCGGCAGCGGGCGTTCAGAGGTGGCCCGGGCCATTTTCGGGGCGGACCGCCGGACGGCGGGTGTCATCCGGCTGCGGGGAGAGATTGCGAGGATCCGGTCTCCCCAGGAGGCAATCGAGGCCGGGGTCGCTCTCCTGCCCGAAAGCCGCAAGCTGCAGGGTCTGATCATGAAGTTTACGGCCGGACACAACGTCACACTGCCACATCTCAGGTATGTGGCTGTGGGCCCACTCGTGCGTTCACGGGTCGAGTACCAGCGGACCCAGTCGCTTCTTGCTGACCTGGATGTCAGGCCGCCGGATCCCCGGAAGGTGGTTGCCGACCTGTCCGGTGGAAACCAGCAGAAGGTCCTGTTCGCCAAGTGGCTGTTCAATCGTCCGAGGGTGCTTATCGCTGATGAGCCCACCGCTGGCGTGGACGTTGGAGCGAAGCGAGCGATCTACCGGCTGATTCACGCGCTCGCTCGGGAGGGGATGGCTGTACTGCTGATCTCCTCCGACCTGGGCGAGGTCTTGGGCCTTGCTCACAGGGTGCTGGCGATGCACCGGGGGCAGATCGTTGCGGAGTTCAGAGACCCGGAACTGACCGAGGAAAGAGTCATGCATGCCATTTTTGCCCGGGATGAGGGCGGTGCGAGCTTATGACAGAGAGACCGAGTGATTCGACGAAGGTGCAGGTTGAGGTCCGCAGGCCCATCACTGTAGGCACCATCCTGCGCAACTATGGAATAATCCTGGCATTCTTGTTCTTCTTTGTCGTCCTCTCATTTTCGACACCGGCGTTTCTGACGGCCCGTAATCTCCGCAACATCGTGGACCAGTCGGCGGATGTCGGCATCGTCGCCTGCGCCATGACGCTCGCCATCATCAGCGGGAACTTCGACCTTTCGGTGGGCGCGGTCTTCTCTTTCGCCGGTTCCCTGTCTGCGATCATTGCTGCCAGGGGCTTCGTTGGCTTGGGACTGGCGGCCGGCATTCTGACCGGTCTGCTACTCGGATTGCTCAACGGCGCCATCATTTCGGGGTTTCGGGTCCACTCGTTCATCGCCACTCTGGCTAGCGGGCTGATCATCCGGGGGCTGGCGATGATCCTGACGGGGGGACGCCTGATTATCGTAAATGAACCGGCTTTCAAGATCCTGGGCCAGAGCACTTTCCTAGGCCTCAAGTACCCGATCTTCATCTTCCTCGCCTGGGCAGCCTTTACGTCCATTCTGCTGTCCAGGACAACCTTCGGCCGGGCTGTCTATGCAATCGGGGGTAACGCCGAAGCCGCACGCATGTCCGGCGTTCGCGTGGACAGGGTCCGGACCCTGACCTTCGGACTCACCGGCCTCAGCGCCGCCCTGGCGGGAATGATCACGGTCTCCCGCATCAGTCAGGGCCAGGCCGACATAGGCTCAATGGTAGACATGGAGGCTATCGCCCGGGTGGTAATCGGGGGCACCAGCATCATGGGCGCGGAAGGCGCCATCTGGCGCACCGTGTTCGGCGTATTGTTGATGCGACTGATGGGCAACGGGTTCAACATACTCAACGTCCCGCCGTTCTACCAGAGGGTGTTTGAAGGAGCGGTCATCCTTTTCGCCGTTGCCGTCGATACACTGACGCGGTCCCGGCGGCAGAACTGAGAGCGAGAGGAAGAAACCGCCTGCCGCAGGAGCCCACAGCCTGGGGGAAAGGGCTTGCGGTACACTGTTGGGCGTCAGGGCGGCAAGATCGGGGACTGCACGGTGGACGGTCAAGGAGGAGAAACCATGTCGAGAAGAATAAGAATACGTTTTGAACGCGGCGGCGAAATCACGGCCATCCTTTTGGAGAGCGAAGCTCCGGAGACGTGCGACATAATCTGGGATCATACGCCCATCTCCTCAGAAGCGCTTCATACTCGCTGGTGCGGACGGGAGGTCAACTGGGCGATCGATTTAGGTCGCAGGCCTCCCCGGGAGAACCAGACCATTTCGAGCAGCGTGGGAAACGTGGTTTACTGGCGAGAGTGGGAAGGGCTCTACCCTTCCACTGGAGCAGAGGCTCTGGGCCTCTATTACGGAGCCGAACTGATCCGCGACCATCGGGGACACCAGCCTGTGAACGTGTTCGCACAGGTAGACGGCGCTTTCTGGGACGTTCTCAAAGAGGTGGGGCAGCGGATCTGGCGGCAGGGGGCGGAAAAGGTCACTGTCACTCGAGTGGTGGACGACGCCGAATCCCGAGAGACAGCGTACGTGGTCTCGTGATCCATCCTTGAGAGCGGGGGAGAAACGTGGAGAGAACAGTTTTCGAGCATCGTTGCATACAACTCCAGTGTATGTTGGCTCAACAAAACGTGGAGGCTGCGTTGATCACGGATCCTGTCAACCTCTACTACCTGACAGGGTGGCGGACCAATCCGCATGAGCGGTTCACCGGACTCCTCGTGCCGCAGGCAGGTCCGCCGGCGCTCGTTGTGCCGGCTCTCGACCTCGAGGCCGCCGGAACTGGCTGGGTGAACGACGTTCGCGGCTGGCGGGACGGGGAAAGTCCCTACGAAGTTCTGGCGGAAGCTGCCCGACCGGGTGGGGCTGCAGGCGGAACCCTGGCGGTGGAAAAAGCCATCATGAGCCTGGAGACCTTCGAGGGCGTCGCCGGGGCGCTCAGACCCAGGGGGACACTGGACGTCCGTCCCTTGCTGAACAACCTGAGGGTCAAGAAAGACGAGAGGGAACTGGAGCTCCTTCAGCGGGCCGCGGACATAGCCTGCGAAGCCCTTGACTCCGTCTGCCAGATTATTCGACCGGGAATGACTGAGAAGGAGGTCGCCGGCCGTCTCGATCAAGCAATCAGGGCTCTTGGAGGCGACGGACCTGCTTTTGAGACGACTGTCCTTTCCGGCCCACGGTCGGCGCTCCCACACGCTCAATCCGGGGACAGGCTAATCGCGCTCGGCGACCTGCTCGTGATCGACTTCGGCGCGGCCTACCGCGGCTACCTGTCCGATATCACCCGGACCTTCTTTGTCGGTCCCTGGCCTGAAGACCTCTCGACCGTATATGACGCCGTCCTGGCTGCCCACGACGCGGCGATCGACTCGGTCGCGCCCGGAAAGACCATGGAAGACATTGACCGTGCAGCCCGCAGGGTCATCGAGGAGCGTGGGTTCGGCCAGTACTTCATTCATCGGACCGGCCATGGGTTGGGCCTTGCGATTCATGAGGAGCCGTACTTTGTTGAGGGCAACCGTCAAGAGCTCGAGCCCGGCATGGTGGGGACGATAGAGCCCGGGATATACTTGCCTGGAATCGGGGGAGTCCGCATCGAGGATGACGTGGCGGTGACCTCTATAGGGAGCAGGACGCTGACGAGATGGCCAACGGAGCGACGGACTCTGGGTTGACTCCGTACCGAAAGATTCCTCAATAGATCACCACCAGATTCGCGACTGGACGAGCGAGGAGGCCATAGCGAGGGCCTTTGGCATTAGCAGGGCCACGCTTTACCGGAGGCTCAGAGAATACGTAAAGACAGCGTGGAACCATCGGAAGAATATGGCACGACACTTGCGTAAGCTTGCGGGGACCACGTTCGTAACCTGACTCGAAACGCAGGGGGCGATCGCCTTAGGCTGTTTGACGCAACCAACCACCGGAATCATTTTCGACATCATGAAATACGGCATTCACGACGGGCCTGGGATTCGAACGATAGTGTTTCTCAAGGGGTGCCAGATGCGCTGCTGGTGGTGCCACAACCCTGAAGGGCAGAGGCCGGGCCTGGAGGTCATGCTCTGGGGCGAGAGGTGCATCGGCTGCGGAGAGTGCCTCAAGGCCTGCCGTCACGGGGCAATCGTGGATGCGGCCGACGGTGAGCGCCCCATCCATACCCTCAGCGAGAAGTGCACCGTGTGTGGGGATTGTGTGAAGGCGTGCTACGCCGGGGCCAGAACGATTGTGGGCAGGGTGGCGACAGTCGATCAGGTCATGGAGGAAATACGGAAGGACAGGGCCTTCTACGAGGAATCGGGCGGCGGGGCGACGTTTTCGGGGGGCGAACCGATGTCGCAGGCGGAATTCCTCGACGCTCTCCTGCAGGAGTGCAAGAGAGAGGAATTGCACACTGCGGTTGAGACCACCGGGTTTGCGAAGCTCGAGGACCTGCTCAGGGCCGGCGAGAAAACCGACCTGTTCCTGTACGACCTCAAGCTGATTGACGACGAGGAGCACAGGAAGCACACGGGCGTATCGAACGGGGTCATCCTCGACAACCTGAAAGCCCTCTCCCTCCGCCACGGGAACATCATCGTCCGGATCCCCATCATCCCCGGGGTGACAGACACCGACCGCAACCTTCTGAAGATGGGCGAGTTCCTGTCGGGGTTGGACGACGTGAGGGAGGTACACCTGCTCCCCTACCACAAGGCCGGCGTCGGCAAGTACGCGAGGCTCGGCAAGGGCTACGACCTGCCGGCTTTGCAGCCGCCGAGCGAGCAGGCTATGAACGGGATTGCCGAGAGGCTCAAGAACTGCGGGAAGAGGGTTAAGATAGGAGGTTAGTCCTGGGCATGAACGAACGGGTTGCGATGCTGAGGCAGAAGAGCCAGGAAACGAAGCCATTCATTACGACTGAGAGGGCCGAGCTGATGACCCGGTTTTACAAGGAATTCAGCGAGCCTGTCTCGGTTCCGGTCCGGCGGGCCCATGCATTCAAGTTCCTGATGGAGAACAAGGCGATCTACATCGGGGAAGGCGAGATCATCGTCGGCGAGAAAGGCCCAAGCCCCAAGGCGACCCCGACGTATCCCGAACTCTGCTGCCACAGCCTTCAGGACCTCGAGATTCTAAACTCGCGGGAGAAGGTTCCCTTCGTGGTGAGCGATGAAGTGCGGCGCGTCTACCAGGAGGAGATAATACCCTTCTGGAAGGGAAAATCGATGCGCGACATGATATTCCGCGAGATGACGGATGAGTGGAAAGCGGCCTACGACGCCGGCATCTTCACCGAGTTCATGGAGCAGAGGGCTCCGGGCCACACAGTCCTCGACGACAAGATCTACCACAGGGGCTTTCTCGATTTCAAGAAAGACATACAGGCCGCGCTCGACGCCCTCGATTACCTCGATGACCCGGAGGCGTACGCAAAGCGCGAAGAGCTGAAGGCCATGATGATCTGCGCCGACGCGATCATCAGGTTTGCGGAGCGGCACGCTGAGAAGACCAGGGAGATGGCCAGGCAGGAGAGCGACCCTGTGAGGAGGCAGGAGCTGGAGCAGATCGCGGAAGTGTGCAGCCACGTTCCGGCCCATCCCCCCAGGAACTTCTGGGAAGCCCTGCAGGCGTACTGGTTCGTCCACCTCGGCGTGACAACCGAGCTGAACACGTGGGATGCTTTCTGCCCCGGCAGGCTCGACCAGCACCTGTACCCGTTCTACAGGAAGGGCCTCGAGGACGGCACGCTGACGGTCGAGAAGGCCCGCGAGCTCCTGCAGTGCTTCTGGGTCAAGTTCAACAACCTGCCTGCGCCGCCGAAAGTCGGCGTCACGGCAGCCGAGAGCGGGACGTACACGGATTTCGCCAACATCAACCTCGGGGGCCTGAAGCCCGACGGCTCGGACGGGGTCAATGACCTTACGTACCTCATCCTTGAGGTCATCGACGAGATGAGGCTGGTACAGCCGAGCACGAACATCCAGCTCAGCAGGAAGAGCCCCGACAGGTTCCTGAAGGCGGCTCTGAGGGTCATACGCAAAGGCTGGGGGCAGCCTTCGATATTCAACTGCGACGCCATCGTGGAGGAGCTCCTCCGCCAGGGGAAGTCCATCGAGGACGCGAGGAACGGCGGCGCGAGCGGGTGCGTGGAGACGGGCGCGTTCGGCAAGGAGAGCTACATCCTGACCGGCTACTTCAACATAGTGAAGATGATAGAGCTCGCCCTTCACAACGGGGTGGACCCGCGCACTGGCAAGCAGATCGGCCCCAGGACGGGCGATCCCACGGAGTTTACGACGCATGATGAGTTCTTCGAAGCCTTCAGGGGACAGATGAGGTACTTCATTGACGTCAAGCTCAGGGCAAACAACCTCATCGAGAGGATGTTCGCGACTTACATGCCGTCTCCGTTCCTCTCGATACTGATAGACGACTGCATAAAGAAGGGCAAAGACTACAACGACGGCGGCGCCCGCTACAATACCACGTATATCCAGGGCGTGGGCCTCGGGACCGCGACGGACAGCCTTTCAGCGATCAAACACCACGTCTTCGATGAGAGAAATCTGACCATGGCCGAACTCATCGAGGCGCTCGACTGCAATTTCGAGGGCCGTGAGAAGGTCCGCCAGATGCTGCTCAACAGGACGCCCAGGTATGGCAATGACGACGAATACGCCGACCGGATCATGACTTCCATCTTTAATGCGTTCCACGACGAGGTAAACGGGAAGAAGAACACCAAGGGCGGGGTCTGCAGGATAAACATGCTCCCGACTACCTGCCACGTCTACTTCGGGTCTGTGATAGGGGCTACGCCGGAAGGGAGGAAAGCCGGGCTGCCGCTCTCGGAGGGGATCTCTCCGGTGCAGGGGGCCGACAGGCGAGGGCCCACGGCAGTCATCAAGTCAGCTTCGAAGATGGATCATGTCAGAACGGGCGGCACCCTCCTGAACCAGAAATTCACCCCGCAACTGCTCGAGGGCGAAGAAGGCATTGACAGGCTTGCGAACCTGGTGCGGACGTACTTCCGGCTTGACGGCCACCACATCCAGTTCAACGTGGTGAGGGCCGACACCCTTCGCGCCGCGCAGCGGGAGCCGGAGAGGTACAGGGACCTCATCGTCCGCGTCGCGGGTTACAGCGATTACTTCTGCGACCTCAGCAAGGCTCTCCAGGACGAGATTATCACCCGTACGGAGCACACATCGTTATAGGAGGAGAGGCGTACTCACGGGTTCCGCCGCATACCGGTCTCAGGTTAACCAGGAAGTCGTTCACCACGCCGTCAACAATCTACTCGAACATCCAGACGTCTCTCATGATCAATCCGGGCCGCCTGAGGTGAGCCGTGACTTTGACTTCGAATGTGGCTTCCCTGAAGCGCTCAGGCCACTCGTAGGACGCCCATTCGGCCCACGTCATGAACCTATACCTTACCAAGTCGCCGAAGAAGAAGATATCGGCGCCCTGGAACTCCGTCTGCGCGCGCCTGATGAGGTTTTCGATATGGGACTGCACGCCTCGGGCGACCTGTTCCTGAAGGTTCGCGAGCCCCTCGGGCTTCGATATGTCGATATTGCCGGGCAGCTCGATGAGAGTCCCCTCAAGTTCCACGGACACCTCGATGTGGGCCCTCGGATAGCCCGAGGGGGTGGTCTGGGGCGTAATGAGGACCCTGCGCTTTGAGCGTGAGGTCCCCCATTCAACTGCGGCGATTTGTTGAGTCCCCATTGTGGGGCCCCGGCCCTGCCCCGGGCCGGTGCCGCCGGGAGCGCTGTCGCCGCCGGGCTGGGCCTGGGCGGCTCCGGCTCCCGCTTGCGGCGTGACTGGGTACCCCACGAAGCCCTTTAACAGGCCTCCGCGGAGCATCAGCGCGTGAATCGCCTCGGTGACGTCGAGTCTGCCCACCATTGTCGAGTCCTTCATCACCGCGCCGCCCACCGCTGCCACGCTGATGTGCGGACCGCCGGCCTTGCCGGTGGTCGCGCTGGCCCCAGGGTTGATTTCCTCCCAGGTACGGACTATCCCCAACACCGCATCCTTCGACTTGGAGGCGCTGGTGGTCAGCAAGTCGTGGATGTGCAGCTGATCTGTAATCCGCCTGTTGATGTTGAGTTCAATGAACTTGCGGATGAACACCCAGGGAGCCGCCTCGATCGAGGGGCTCAAGTTCGATAGGACGTCTCGGGCGGTCCCATCCGCCACGAGAACCGGGACCGTGTGACGCAGATTCCTGTGGCGCATCATTGAGTCGAGGACCTCGCTGAGCCCGAGCCTGGCCAGGTCTTCGCCAACAATGAGGGATTGGAGGTGGGTGCCCCTGAGGTCCCTGTCCAACGATTGCTCAGCTGCCTCCGTCGCCAAGGTCACGTTGGAGGCCGTCGTGTTTATCACGAGAAAGCTGACGCCGGGCGCCCCTCCGCCGCCGCCACCCGGTTGTCCCTGGGGGCCGGGAGAGGTGCGGGGGATCGTTATACCCATAGTGACTTCGATGCCCGCCTGCCCTGGGGGGAGGGGCTCGCCGGATTCACCCCTCACCGCATCGATTCCGAGCAGGGCGAGAGAGGCGATTTCCTCGAGCTCACGACGTCCCCAGCAACCCGTGAGTGCGATCACGGTGACCATGAGCAGTAGTGAGAGGGCCAATCCCCGGAACTTATTCAGCGCCGTCACCCCCGGCCGGCTCCCGATCACGGCGTTCCCGGCCAGGTAAGCGCCTGGTCGCGGCAATCGCCAGGAGAAGCGCCGGAAAAACCCACGCGACGATCCATCCAACCGATCTGAACAGTGTAATCTGTAGAATGAATACGTCAACGAGCGTGTCGGGGGCGAACGCGCCAAAATAGGTGAGGATGGCAACAGGCCATATTATAAACGACCACCGCCGCACACCCAGGATGTCGGTCAGGAGAACCGACGCGAGCAGGTTGCCGAGCGCAACCTTGACTGACGCGAAGAAGATCCATGCGAAAACGAACAACGACTCGATCCTTTCGAAGAATGCACCCAGCTGTATCGCACTGGCCAGCTGGAGCATGGGGTAGAGCATCTGGGCGCCAACCGGGGCGGTGAATAAGACCTCGGTGAAAAACACCGCGGCAGCGATGTAGCCGGCGGAAATCAGCAAAGAGACCGTACACAGCCTGCGCCCCGTCGTCTCCGCGGATCTCAAGTAGGGGACGAGAAGGCCGACGGCGAAACCCTCGGCGTACAGCGAGGAGCAAGGCGCGCTTCCCCAGATGGTGTGACTCGCCCCGGTGCCCCAGAGTGGGAACACCTCGGCCACGCTGAATTCCAGGAGCAGCGCGGACAACAGGATTGTGAGCGAGAGGAGGGCAAGGGGCGCGAACATCATCGAGGCGGCGCGGCCGATGGCCTCGATGCCGAACATCGATCCCCACACGGCGGTGAAGGCGCCCAGCCAGCCTAGCACCGGCAGGGGGGTCATAGGCAGGATGCTCGTCTTATACGCGCCCGCGAATTCACGAAGGCTTATCGCGTTCATCCCCAGGAGGATGAGAAAGAAGACCAGCCCGAGGAGTTTTCCGGCTGCCTTACCGACGGTTGCCTCCACGCACCGTTGATAGGATAGGCCGCCGAACCTCACGGCGAAATGGTAGTTGGCCAGCATCCCGAGTACGGCCGGCACGTAAGCGATTATCGCGGTAATCCACGCCGACGTCCCGACCAGGTAGATAAGCTGAGAGGGGCACGATGTAAACGCTTTCGAGCCGATGTAGATAGTCAGGAGCGCCGTCGCCTCCCTGTAAGAGAGGCGCGTCCCCGGGTGCCCCGGCGGCCGCTCCGGCATCCTACCTGCCCGGGTCGTCATTGGGATTGTCCCGCCTTTTCATCCAGCGCCGGGTGACCGGTGGGGCAATGCGCGGCTCCAGGGGTCGCAGGTACACGGGCCTACGTTCCATCTTCCAGAGCGGCCCCCTGATTGTCACGTCGGGGGCCCCCTTTACCCTGGGCGCGAACGGAATCATGAATGGCACTCCGAAATTCCGGATCGAACACAGGTAGACGAGTATACCGAATCCTACTAACCCGACCCCGAGCAATCCCCACAATGCGGAAGCTGCCAGGAAGAGATATTTCGAGACCCTCACCATAATGGCGAGCTGTGGGCTGGAGATTGTATACGAGGAAACCGCCGTAACCGCGATGAGGATGACCTCCGCGGGGGTGAGAAGGGAAGCCCGCACCGCGGCCTCCCCGATGAGCAGCGCGCCGACAATGCCTATGGTGGGGCCGATAGGGGCAGGGACGCGGATCCCCGCCTCCTGGATGAGGTCGAACGCCAGGAGGGTGATCCATACATTGAGGATCGACGGCAGAGGTACCGCCTCTCTTGTCGCCCCGATTGAGAAGAGCAGATTCGTGGGGACCATCTCCTGGTGGTAGTTTATCGTAGCAACGTACACGGCGGGGGCGAACATAGCAATCAAGAACCCCAGAAACCGGAGCAGCCTCAGGAAGGTTCCATACGGCCATCTCGTGTAGAAATCCTCGGGGTTTTGCAGCAGGTCTGCCGCAGTGCTGGGAATAATAATGCCTGCTGGCGCGTTGTCGGTGAATACCCCTACATACCCTTCAGCAATGTGCGCGGCGAACCTGTCCGGCCTCTCCGTAATCATCGTTGAAGGGATTACCGAGCCCGTGCGCTCGTCGAGTAGCTGCTCGAGCTCTCCGTCCGTGGACACGTAGTCCAGCCGGATCGCATTCAGGCGTTTCTTGACTTCGTCGACGAGCCGCGGGTTTGTCACTCCCGCGATATACACGACGGCGACCTCGGTCCGTGATAGACTCCCGACCTCGGTCAGCTCGACCACCAGGTCGGGGCTGCGGATTATCCTTCTAACCAGGGTAACGTTGATTTTCAGTGGCTCGACGAACGCCTGGTGCGGCCCGCGGACGACCCTCTCGTTCACCGGCTGGTTGACATCGCGGTGACGCCACCCGGCCGCGTCCGCGAGCACTGCAACACTGAACCCGTCCACGATGACTGCGATCTTCCCGGACATAATCTCCCAGGCGATGCTATCCAGAGAATCCTTGAGATCGACTGAGACCTGGGGGAAAAGCCTCTCGAGTTTCCCTTCAACCAGCGCGTTCTCGACCTGGATTACGCGTGCCGGGTCCGGGCTGAGGAGGGGGCCGAGCAGGTCGGCATCGAGAACCCGCTTGTCGATCATCGCGTTGACAAACAGGACTGCCACGCGGCGAGGCTTCCTCAACGGAATCTCGACCTCCTTAAGAAGAATGTCCGAGCTCTCCGGAAGGTGGAACGTGGTGCGGATCCGCCTGAGGTTTTCCTCGAGACTGCCGGTGAGCCTGGGTGCCGCGCTCGGCAGACCCCTGCGCACCTCGCCCCGTTTCCGTCTTCGCAACGCGGATGCCAGCCGGCGAATGAGCCCCTTACCGCCGCGTGACGCCACCCGGCCCGAGCCGGCACCGGAAGGCCCTGGCCCGGGATACTCCGGGTCGAGCGAGAACTCGGGAAGCCCCTCCTCGTTCAGCCAGTCGATGACCCTTTTGACCAGGGTGCGCTGTTTCTGTGTCAAGGATGCCGTCCACCTCTAGCCGCCTGTAACGAGAACATTGCTGTCAGCTTACCACTGCTAATTCGCGCTATTCGCGAATACTGCGGCGACCTGCGCGAGATCTCCCACGAGGTGCCTGATCAACTTGGGCCGTCGTCTGGAAGTCAGCGGGTGGTGTGTCACTATGGCGGGCTCCCTTCGATGTCGAAATTCCCGCGGGTGACCTGTCCTACTTCGCGCTGGTCCGTCTGGAGTTCACCTGCGGGAGTGCTTGTTGTAGGTGCGGGCGACGGCAGCCACCTCCGCCGCTGCTCCGCGCCGTCGCCGACAATGCCCGCCCGTCCTTGAAATGCCCCTGTTTATGTGGTAATCTACTTATTGCCGAAAAACGGCGGCGTGCTGTATTGAGCATTCCCCGGTCTCGGACACGACGTGCGCCCGTAGCTCAGGTGGACAGAGCGGAGGATTCCTAATCCTCGTCAGCCGGAGGTTCGAGTCCTCCCGGGCGCACCATTTTTACGGCGGGACGGGCTTCTCGAAGCCCGGGCAAGTCCCGCGCAAGAAGGCCGAAGTGCAGCAGGCTGACGAGCAGCAGGTTCATGAGTCATACATGGCCGAGGCGCTCTCGGAGGCAAGGAAGGCCGCCGCGATGGGCGAGATCCCGGTAGGCGCCGTCGTCGTGAGAGACGGACGCATTGTCGGGCGGGGCCACAACCTCAGGGAGACGGCCAACGACCCCACGGCTCACGCCGAGATGGTCGCGATACGCGAAGTGAGCCGCGCGCTGGGGGCGTGGAGGCTCGAAGGCTGCACGATGTACGTCACGGTGGAACCGTGCGCGATGTGCGCCGGCGCGATCGTGCTGGCGCGGATCCCGGCGCTGGTGTTCGGGACGAGGGACCCCAAGGCGGGCGCGTGCGGCTCGGTAATGAACATAGTCCAGGATGCGCGGCTCAATCACCGCGTGAACATAATTGAAGGGATCCTGGCCGGAGACTGCCAGGCGATATTGAAGGAGTTTTTCCTGAGATTGCGGAGGGGTGTCGGAGAGGTCGAACGAGCTCGCCTCGAAAGCGAGTAGGCGGCTAAACCCTGCCTCGTGGGTTCGAATCCCACCCCCTCCGCCATTTTGAGCCGTAGTTGCGGAGAGATGCCCGAGCGGCTTAAGGGGCACGCCTGGAGAGCGTGTAGATGGGCTTAAACCTGTCTCGTGGGTTCAAATCCCACTCTCTCCGCCAGATGATTGCTCCGGGCCACAGCCCGGAGTTTTTTGAACGGAAAGCCTTGCCGTGCTAGATGGGGAGGTAGCGGTGCCCTGTAACCCGCAATCCGCTATAGCGGGGTCGAACTCCGCGCCCGAGGCTTTTCCCCTGTGGGGTCTGCCGCGCGAAGGCGGCGTCGATGGCTTGGTCCTGCGCAACCGGAACCCGTGAACCCCGCCAGGCCCGGAAGGGAGCAACGGTAAGCGGCCAAGCCGGTGTGCCGCAGTCAACCTGGCCGGAGCATGGCCACGCGTGTAACGCCCGGAGGGGAGAGTCGGAGGCCGGTGCACGGCATTTGATTTTGGCGCGGCCCGCGGGCAGGATACACCCCCACGGGCAAGAATCATACCCTGGGTGAGAGATATGCCTTACACGGCGCTTTACAGGCAGTGGCGCCCCCAGACCTTCTCGGACGTCATCGGCCAGGCCCACGTTACCGTAACCCTGCAGAACGCGCTCAGGTCTGGCAAGATCGGGCACGCCTATTTGTTTGCCGGTCCGCGTGGGACGGGCAAGACATCCGTGGCCAAGATCCTGGCCAGGGCGGTCAACTGTCTCGATGGTCCCGCGCAAGAGCCGTGTAACCGGTGCACGTCCTGCACCACCATACTGGACGGGTCGGCTACCGACGTCCTCGAGATCGACGCCGCCTCCAACCGCGGTATCGATGAGATCCGCGACCTGCGGAGCGGGGTGCGTTTCTGCCCCGCCAGCCTCAGATACAAGGTGTACATAATCGACGAGGTCCACATGCTCACCCCCGAGGCGTTCAACGCGCTCCTCAAGACGCTCGAGGAGCCGCCGCCTCACGCCATATTCATTCTCGCGACTACGGAACCCCACCGCCTTCCCGCTACGGTGCTGTCGCGGTGCCAGAGGTTCGGCTTCCACCGCATATCATCGAAGCAGGTCGCCGAGAGGCTGGAGAACCTCGCGCGGAACGCCGGTCTGGAGGTCAGCGGTGACGCCCTCCGGCTGATCGCGAAGGCTTCCGAGGGTTCGCTTAGAGATGCGCTGGGCCTCCTGGAGCAGTGTGCGGCCTACGCCGGGAGCGAGATAAGTGTCGAACACGTGCGCACTATCCTGGGGGATGCCGGACCGGAGGGGCTGCTCGAGCTCGTGAGGGCTGTCAAGGATGGGGACCTGACCGCGATACTCGGCGGGCTCGACGCCATGGGGGCCGCGGGCAAGGATTTCCGCCAGCTGGCCAGGGACATCTGCCAGGTATACAGGGACCTCCTCGTGCTGAAGGTGTGCAGGGACCCCGGCAACCTCGTCGATCAGGACCCCGAGACGATCCGGAGTATGAACACCATCGCTTCGGGGTATCCGGAAGAAGAGGTGCTGCGGATAGTCAGGGCGCTGGGCGAAGTGGAGTCTCAAATGAGGTACTCGGCAAATCCGAGGGTTGGCCTGGAGGTGGGGCTTCTGCGGATCGCGGGGGCGGGCAAGGCGCCAAGCCACCCATCCGCCCAGTCGTCCGCGCAGGCACCGGCGGCGCCGGCCCCGGTAGCAGCACAGATGGGGCCCGTGGTATCTCCCACACAGCCGGCGCCCGGGGCAGCGCCCGAACGGGCAGCACGAGAACAGGTCGCGTCCTTGTCCGCGGAAACGGCCCCTGACCAGGCGACCGCCGACGTGTCATCCGTCTGGAGGCCTTTGATGGCGTATCTCAGGCGGGAGAAGAAAGCGAAGATCGTCGCCTTACTAGAGCCCGCCGCGCCAGTGGGTTTCAAGGATGGCGTATTGATACTGGCCTTCCGGCCGGATGCACAGTTCCACAAGACACAGATGGAGGCAGCGGCCAATCTGCGGGTGCTGGAGGCCGCGCTGAAGTCGCTTACCGGGCAGGACATCCGCGTGAGGTGCACGGTTCAGCAAGGCATTCAACAGGACGCCCGCCATGATGCGGCGCGTGGCGCCCAGCCCGGCGGCAAGCAGGGACCGGAAGAGGTCGCGACCCCGCTGCCGGAGGCTAACCCACCATTACGGGGCGACGGCGGTAACGAGAACTCCGAAACGACCCTCAAGGCTGCCGCGGTGGGTGCGGTCACGCCCGGCGAACAGGCCGGCGACGGCCATGACGATCCCGAGATCGCCCAGGTCCTTGAGATGTTTGGAGGCCGGATAGTGGACGACCTGACGTGATCGCCGGTCCGAGGGCCGTCAAAACCGGCACGACGCCTGCTTTCTGGAGGGGTAATTCGTGAACAAGGGATTCGGGTTCGACATCAACCGGATGATGAAGCAAGCCCAGAAGATGCAATCGGACATGAAGAAGGTCCAGGAAGAACTGGCTAACAGCATCGTTGAAGCGGCGTCGGGGGGCGGAATGGTGAAGGTCGTCGCCACCGGCGCGCAGGAGGTAAAGTCGATAGAGATCAAACCCGAGGCGGTCGACCCTGACGACGTGGAGATGCTGCAGGACCTCGTGCTGGCCGCGGTGAACGAGGCCCTCCGCAAATCGCGGGAACTGGCCGCCTCCGAGATGGCCAAAATCACCGGCGGGCTCGGCCTGCCCGGGCTGATGTAGGCGGAGACAGGGATGCTGTACGCCGAACCCATTCAACGTCTCGTGGAAGAGCTCACCAGGCTGCCCGGCGTCGGGCCGAAGACGGCGCAACGTCTCGCCTACCACCTGGTCAAGGCGCCGAAGGAAGAAGTGGAGGCGCTCGCGCGGGCCCTAGTCGAACTGAGGAGCAAGATAAGATACTGCTCCGTGTGCGGAAACCTGACGGAAGCCGACCCCTGCAGGATATGCTCGTCGGATTCGCGCGATGCCTCCGTCCTCTGCGTGGTCGAGCAACCGCGCGACGTCGTCGCCATGGAGCGGACAGGCGAGTTCAAGGGCCGCTATCACGTTCTCCACGGCGTCATATCGCCCGCGAACGGGGTTGGGCCGGCCGATTTGCGGATAGAAAGCCTGCTCCAGCGCGTTCGCGAGCAGAAGGTGACCGAGATAATCCTGGCGCTGAACCCCAACGTCGAGGGCGAAGCCACCTCGCTCTACCTTGCCCGCATCCTCAAGCCTGCCGGGGTCAAGGTCACGCGGATCGCCTACGGTGTCCCGGTCGGCGGGGACCTTGAATACGCCGACGAGGTCACCCTGTCGCGCGCCCTCGAGGGCAGGCGCGAACTCTAACCTCCCCCGGTCCCCCGACCCACGAGACTGCGCGGATGAAAACCGCCGCTCCTGGGCATAATTTCCTCGAATCCTTCCAGGAAGATCCCCATATCAATGAAGGAAGGGGTCCTGGAGAAGGGACGAGGACGAATGGGCGAATTCCTGTCGCGTTTCGTAGATATTGTCTCCAGGTCCATGTTCACCGACACCACGGTCAAGACCTCGCAGGGGCCGACCCTCGCCGACGCTACGGTAAAAGCGCTCGAGGACTGGCGCTCGGCCGAGCAGTGCTTCAACCTGGTGAACGACCCCGATCTCGTCGATCATGCCATCTACACGATCGAGGCGAGCAGGAAGCGGTACATTTATCTTCTTCACCGCCTCAGGCAAGGGTGCGATCCTTCCAGCCGGGTGTACTAGCCCCGCCATAACCCGCATATTGTTCAGGTAGCCCCGTCCTGCGCGGGCACCTGGAGGGTTTCCCATGGATTACTACCAGCTCGCGGCGTACGCCGTTGCGGTAGCCGTCGTCTTCATGGCGGTGAAGGTCCTGTTCACGCCCCTGAAGTTTGCCTTCTACGTCGTTTACTACGCGATCGTCGGGGGACTCGTATTGTGGGGGATCAACGTGATCGGCGCACTGGTGGGGCTTCACCTTCCGCTGAACCCGGTCGCCGCCTTTCTCTCGGGCTACCTCGGAGTGCCTGGTATACTGCTCGTCTACGCGCTACAACGGATACTTACCTGAAGACCGCCTTGCGTTTGTGAACATTTCCAAAGGTTGTGGTTGACGCCTCTGAGAGGCTGGTGTTAGATTAGGAGCGAGGGCCTGTCCATAAGGCCAGCCGCTCTGAGATTAGACAGGAATCAACGAGGGTCAAATCCTTAACAAGCAGCCCCTTGTGGCTGCGTTTTCGTTGTTATCATCAGGAAGGAGGTAAGTATATGGAAGGACTCGTCGAAATCCGTTGGCATGCCCGCGGAGGACAAGGGGCGAAGACCGCCGCCATTCTCCTCGCGGAAGCGGCGGAGGCTGCCGGGCAGTACATCCAGGGATTTCCCGAGTACGGACCTGAGCGGATGGGTGCACCCATACTCGCCTTCAACAGGTTGAGTAACAAGCCCATCAGAGTCCACGGGCGAGTGGAGAGTCCGGACATCGTCGTGGTCCTGGACCCAACTCTCATCGGAAAGGTTAACATCGGCGAAGGGTTCCCACCCCATGGCGTTCTGCTGGTCAACACCCCGAAGAGCCCCTCGGAAGTCAGAGCCAAGGTGGGCGTCCAGGGGGGCAAGGTTTACACGGTCGACGCGTCGAGGATCGCCATGGAGGAGCTGGGCAAGGACATCCCAAACACGCCCATGATGGGCGCGGTGATGGCGATAGCCAAACTCCTCGACTTCGACAAGTTCATCGAGGTCACCAGGGCCCAGATGGAGCACAAGTTCCGCGGCAACACAAAAGTGGTTGAGGGAAACATCAAGGCGATCGAGCGCGCCAGGCAGGAGGTGAAGGCAGAGTGAGCACAGAGAATCTTCCTGGATGGAAGGACCTGCCCGCCGGCGGACTGATTCTGGAACCCGGAAACGCCGAGAATCTGGAGACCGGCGAATGGCGGAGCTCAAGGCCCATCCATGACAAGCAGAAGTGCATCAACTGCCTGTTTTGCTGGGTATTCTGCCCCGATTCGTCGATAATCGTCGAGGACGGCAAGGTCGTTGGCATCGACTACAAGCACTGCAAGGGCTGCGGGATCTGCGCTCGCGAGTGCCCGCCGAAGGTCAAGGCCATCACGATGGTTCCTGAAGGCGAGTAACCGGAGGGAGGGGGAGTACGTATGGCGGAAAAGAAAGCCCTTACGGGCAACGAGGCCGTTGCCCTGGCCATGAAGCAGATAGAGCCCGATGTCGTCGCGGCGTATCCCATTACGCCCCAGACCGACATCGTCCAATACTTTTCGAACTACGTGGCTGACGGCAAGGTAAAAACCGAGTTCGTCACAGTTGAGAGCGAGCACAGCGCGATGAGCGCCACTGTCGGCGCGGCCGCGGGCGGTGCTCGCGCGATGACGGCCACCTCCTCGCAGGGCCTGGCTCTGATGTGGGAAGTTGTCTACATCGCGGCGTCGAGCCGGCTTCCGATCGTGATGCCGGTTGTCAACAGGGCGCTCTCCGGCCCGATCAACATCCACTGCGACCACGGCGACACCATGGGCGCCAGGGATTCCGGCTGGATTCAGCTATACTCTGAGAGCGTCCAGGAGGCCTACGACAACCTGATACAGGCAGTCCGGATCGCGGAGCACCCGGACCTTCAGCTGCCGGTAATGGTCTGCCAGGATGGGTTCATCACCAGCCACGGCCTCGAGAATGCCGAAATCCTCGACGATGAAACCGTGAAGAGGTTCGTCGGTGAGTACAAGCCGAGGTTTTCGCTGCTCAATCCCGCGAAACCCGTGACGTTCGGGGCACTCGACCTCCAGGACTACTATTTCGAGCACAAGCGGTCGCAGTCCGAGGCCATGAAGAACGCGGGCAAGGTAATCCTCCAGGTCGCGGAGGAGTTCAAGAAGCTGACCGGTCGCGAGTACGGTTACTTCGAGAAGTACATGCTCGACGACGCCGAGGTTGCGGTGGTCGCCCTCAATTCGACCGCCGGCACCGCGAAAATGGTCGTGGACGAACTCCGCCAGGCCGGCTCCAAGGTCGGTCTCCTCAAGCCCAGGGTGTTCAGGCCGTTCCCTGCGAAGGAACTCGCCGAAACGCTCAGGGGGCTCAAGGTCGTAGCGGTCATGGACAGGGCCGATTCGTTCAACGCATACGGCGGCCCTCTGTTCAACGAGATCCGTTCCGCTATGTACGACACGCCGGGTCCGAAGATCCTCAGCTATATCTATGGCCTCGGCGGGCGTGACATCGGCCCGGCCGACGTGACGAAGGTATACGACGACTTGCTGGAGATCAAGAAGACCGGCAGGTGCGACAGCATCCTTAACTACCTCGGGGTCAGGGAATAGGAGGTGACACGATGGCAACTCTCAAGGAGCTTGTAAAGAAGCCCGGGATACTCTCTCCTGGCCACCGCCTGTGCGCCGGTTGCACGGCGCCAACTCTGGTCCGTCAGGTGCTGATGGCCGTCGACACACCCGTCGTAATAGGCAACGCGACGGGATGTCTCGAGGTGTCAACCACGATCTTTCCCCAGACGGCCTGGAGGTGCTCGTGGATACACAACGCGTTCGAGAATGCGGCTGCGACTGCCAGCGGCGTCGAGGCGGCATACAAGTCGCTGAAGCGCCAGGGGAAGATCAAGGACGAGTTCCGCTTCATAACGTTCGGCGGCGACGGTGGCACGTACGACATCGGCCTGCAGTCCCTGTCCGGCGCGATGGAGCGCGGGCATCACATGCTGTATGTCTGCTACGACAACGGCGCTTACATGAATACGGGTATCCAGAGGTCGAGCGCCACGCCGAGGGGTGCCGACACCACAACCAGCCCCGCCGGCGAGAAAGTACCCGGCAAGCCCGCGAACCGTAAGGACTTGACGGCTATCATGGCAGCGCACAACATCCCGTACGTGGCGCAGGTTTCGCCAAGCCACTGGAACGACGTGGTCACCAAGGTGAAGAAGGCCCTGGACTGCGGCGGCGCCGCGTTCATCAACGCCATCGCGCCGTGCCATAGAGGGTGGAGATACCCCATCGAGGACGGCATTGAGATGGCGAGGCTGGCGGTGGACACCTGCTACTGGCCGCTGTTCGAAGTTGTCAACGGCGAGTGGAAGCTGACATACAAGCCCAGGGAGAAGAAGCCCCTGGTGGAGTTCCTCAAGCCCCAGGGCAGGTTCAAGCACCTGTTCGCTCCGGAGAACGAGCACATAATCAAGGAGATGCAGGAGCAAGTGGACCGGAACTGGGAGGCGCTGCTCAAGCGTTGCGGCGAGGCCTGAAATCGGGTAACCTAGGAGGGGATGTCATCCATCCCCTCCTGATTATTTTATAGGGCGATGCAGCGGTGGTATCCACGGACCGCGCACAGCCAAGTCTCATCAATAGAGGTGAACGCCGTGTCTTCACCCAGCGATCCTGCATCCCAGGTGCCGCCTTGTGTCTCCTCGGAGACGGTGGACCCATCGAAGTTTTACGGGCCAAGGGTGAGGTTCGCACCCAGCCCAACTGGATACCTGCACATCGGAGGGGCCCGTACCGCGCTGTTCAACTGGCTCTATGCTCACAAGAACGATGGTGCTTTCATACTCCGCGTTGAGGATACCGATGCGGAGCGCACCAAGGAAGACTCGATCTCGCAGATCCAGACGAGCCTGGCGTGGCTGGGTATAACGTGGGACGAAGGCCCGGGTAAGGGCGGCCCGGTAGGCCCGTACTTCCAATCGCAGCGGCGAGATCTCTACCGGTCGTATTCCGAAGTAATGCTGGGGAAAGGCGCTGCGTACAAGTGCTATTGCACACCGCAGGAACTGGAGCGGCGGCGCGAGGAGGACCGCAAGGCGGGCCGTGCGCCGCGCTACGACGGCAGGTGCAGGGACCTTGCGCCCGAGCAGCGGGCGAAGTTCGAGGCGGAGGGACGAAGACCTGCGCTCAGGCTGCGGGTCCCCGACGATGGCGTCACGGTGGTCCACGACCTCGCCCACGGGGATGTGGAGTTTGAGAACGCGCTCATCGGCGACTTCGTGATAATGAAGTCGGATGGGTTCCCGACCTACAACTACGCCTGCGTGATAGACGATGCGTTGATGCACATTTCACTCGTAATGAGGGCCGACGAACATCTCTCCAACACCCCCAAGCAGATACTCATGTACCAGGCGCTTGGCTTCCCGATACCGCAGTTCGCGCACGTCCCGATGATACTCGCCCCCGACAGGTCGAAGCTTTCCAAGCGCCACGGCGCCACGTCGGTCGAGGAGTTCCGGGATGCCGGGTATCTGCCCGAGGCGATCGTCAACTACCTGGCGTTTCTCGGCTGGACCCCCGGAGAGGAGTCGGAGCTCCTCTCGCTCGAGCAGATGGCGCAACGCTTCTCGGTGGAGGACGTCTCCAAGACTCCGGCGATCTACGACGTGAACAAGCTTACGTGGATGAACGGCCTGTACATGCGGGTTGCCGACCTGGACAGGCTTGCCGGCCTCGCGTTGCCGTACCTTCAGAAGGCGGGTGTCGTTGGCTCCGGCGTCGGAGCAGCCGAGGTATCGAGGATAAAGGATGTACTCGTGGCCGTCCGTGAGAGGGTCAGGTTGCTCAGCGAACTACCCGAAGCCATGGGGTACTTCTTCAAGGATGATTTCAAGTACGACGAAAAGGGCTACCAGAAGCTGTTCACGAAGCCGGGGGTCGCGTCGCTGCTGGCCGAAGCCAGGGAGCGGCTGTCGCGTATCGCCGCTGCCGACTTCGGCAAGGAGACGACCGAGGCGGCATACAGGGAGGTCATCGCGGAGAAAGGCATATCCGGCGGCGACCTCATCCATCCGACCAGGCTTGCGCTGACGGGCCGGACTGTCGGCCCCGGGTTGTTCGATGTGATGGCGCTGCTTGGCCGCGACAAAGTCCTTGCGCGGCTCGACAGGGCGGTTGAAGTAATAGGAGCCCCGCGGCCCGTATAGTTACAGGATAAATGAACGGGGCGCCCCTAGCGGAACCCGGCGAGGCGGGGAGATGGAGACATGGGATCTCAACCAAACCTTGCTGTAAACATCGGTGGCATCCGAATGAAAAACCCCGTGATGACCGCTTCCGGCTGTTACGGCTACGGCCTTTCGTATGTGGACTTTTACCCCCCGGACCTGCTCGGCGCCATGGTGGTCAAGGGCCTCTACCGGGAGGCGTGGCGTGGCAACCCCCCTTTGCGGGTTGTGGAGACCCCCGCCGGGATGCTCAATGCGGTCGGGCTGGAGGGCCCGGGAGTCGATAGTTTCATCTGCAACGAGCTCCAGCAATTGAGGGAGTATGGGGCGACGGTCATAGCCAACGTAGCCGGGCATTCGGTCGAGGAGTATGCCTGTGTCGCCCAACGCTTGAGTGAAGCCAAGGGCATAGCCGGATTGGAATTGAATATCTCGTGCCCGAACGTGTCACAGGGCGGCATGGCGTTTGGCACCGACCCCCGGATGATATTCGAACTCGTGTCCGCCGTCAGGAAGGTGACCAGCCTGCCCGTTATCGCGAAGCTCTCCCCCAACGTGACGGATATCCGGGTGACGGCGCGCGCCGCCGAGGACGCGGGGGCTGATGCGCTTTCGGTGATAAATACCCTGCTCGGGATGTCTATCGACATCAGGACCAGGCGTCCCAGGCTTGGAAACATAACCGGAGGGCTGTCCGGCCCGGCGATACGCCCCGTGGCGATCCGCATGGTCTGGCAGGTGGCGCAGGTCGTGAATATCCCCATCATCGGCCAGGGTGGCATCATGACGGCCGAGGATGCCGTGGAGTTCATTCTCGCGGGAGCCAGGGCGGTGGCCATTGGAACCGCCAATTTCGTCAACCCGATGGCCCCGTTACAGGTGATCGAGGGGCTCAGGCAGTACTGCATCGAGAACAACGTGGATGACATTAACGACCTGGTCGGGAAGGTAGTCATCGAACTCGGCAAGTAGCGGAGGGTTGACTGTGCATCAGATGATGGCGGCAGTCAGAGGGCATCGTCCGGAACGCCCGGGTTACTACAGGTTAACCCTGGAGGCGCCACAAATAACCGGTGAGGCCCAGGCCGGCCAGTTTGTCATGATCCGTTGCGCTCCCACCCTGGAGCCGCTGTTGAGGCGCCCATTTTCCATCTTTGCTACCCGCCCAGAAAACGGAGAACTGGAGATCCTGTACAGGGTCGTTGGACGTGGCACCCAGCTGCTAAGCGAGGTGCGCGAGGGTTCACCGGTAGACATCGTGGGTCCCCTGGGGCACGGCTATACCCTCCTCCCGGAGGCGCGGACAATCGCCGTGGTTGGTCGCGGCGTGGGGGTCGCGTCCGTATTCAGCGTCGCGCAGGCTGCCAGGAGGGAAGGCCGCCGCGTGTTCGCGTTCGTAAGTGCTCGAACGCGAGATCTCCTTCTCGCCGTGGAGGATCTCAAGCGGCTGGGATGCCAGGTGGAAATCTCGACCGATGACGGAGACGCCGGTTACCAGGGCCTTGTAACCGACCTCCTGGCGAGCAAGGCCAAGAGCGAGGGCATAGGCCAGGTCTTTGTATGCGGCTCCAGGCGCCTGATTCGGGCGGCGGCGGAGATCGCGCGCGAGGCCGGGATCCGGGCTCAGGTCTCCCTGGAGCAGCAGATGGCGTGCGGGGTCGCCGCGTGCATGGGATGCGCGCGGCTCGTCGGGACGCCGGGAAACAAGGTTTACAAGAAAGTATGCAAGGACGGCCCGGTCTTCTGGATTGAAGAGGTACTTGACTAGATTGCTCACGGCGAGGGAGGAAAAATGGGGTATCTCCTCAGGGGGGCGCTTGTAGTCACAGGCGGGCGTGACTATGCCGCGCCTCTCCAGGCCGATGTGCTGGTGAAAGACGGCCGGATCCAGGCCGTCGGGAAGGGACTCGCGATTCCCGGGGAAGAGCCGGTTGAGGTTATCGATTTGACCGGCAAAGCCGTGGTTCCGGGGCTCATCAACGCCCATACTCACTGCTATGCGAACCTGGTCAGGGGCATGGGTCACGGCCTGCCCCTGGAGCCGTGGATGTTTTACGCGATGCTTGTTGGGAATTTCTCGATGGACGAATTGAGACTCTCTGCACTCCTGCAGGTGATCGAATCTGTCAGGACCGGATCCACGGCCTTCGTGGATCATCTCGGACGCGAATATGCCGGCCTCGACACGGTGCTCGCTACCTATGCCGCGACGGGAGTCCGTGCCACGGTTGCGCCGATGATCAGCGACCGGCGGTACGATCAGGGACTGCCCGTACGCGACGGCGATCTGACCGCGGACGAGGCCGAGGAGTTCAGCCGGGCCAAACCGCGCCCGGCGGAAGAGATCCTGGCTGAGTGTGAGGATCTCATTCGCAAGTGGCAGGGGTACGGTGGAGTGCTGGGCGTCATGGTCGGTCCTTCGGGGCCTCAGCGCTGCAGCGACAGACTTCTGGAGGGCGCGGCCGAACTGTGCCGTAAATACGGGGTCGGATACCATACGCACATTCTGGAGACGCGGATACAGGCCGAAATAGGCCGGTATCTTTACGGAAAACCTGTGGTCGAACACCTCCGGGATCTTGGAGTGCTGTCACCCCGCGCTTCCCTTGCGCACTCGGTGTGGCTGGCCGAGAGCGAAATCGAGATCATCGCTGAGTACGGCGCTTCGGTGGTGCACAACCCGGTCAGCAACCTTACGCTGGGGAGTGGCATCGCGCCGTTGCAGAGGCTCAGGCGCGCGGGGGTCAATGTTGCCCTGGGTACGGATGGCTCCAACTGCGGCGGCAGTCAGGCGGTCTGGCAGTCGCTGCGCATGGCCGCGATCCTTCCCCGGATTCTCGATCCGGAGTATCGCGAATGGCCCACCGCAGCCGAGGTGTTCAGAATGGCTGTGGCCGGCGGCGCCCGCATAATCGGGCAGGAGGCAAGCCTTGGAGAAATCGCCGCCGGAAAGGTCGCCGACCTGGTGGCAATCAACCTCGATCAAACCATCTACCGGCCGTTGGAAAGCCTTGTGGACCAGATGGTTTATGGCGAGACGGGTCAGGGAGTCGAGATGGTGATGGTCGCCGGAAGATTCGTCTTGAGGGATGGGAAGATGACTACCGTCGACGAGGAGACGGTGCTCGCTGAGGCGGGGAAAGTGGCCGCTTCAATTTCGGCGAAAAGGGATCTCTGGATGGCGCGGGTTGCGAAGCAGTACCGTGGAGTGGAACGACTTTACAGGAATCACTGGCTGGGAAAGTAAGGCGCCGGCCGGGGGGTGTCGCAGGTGAAGCTCCTGCTCAAGGGCGGGCGTGTGGTGGACCCGAGAAGTGGCCTGGATCGCGTGGCCGACGTGCTTATATCAGGCGGTGTAATCGAGCGGATTGGGACAGACATATCCCATTCTGAAGCCGGAACAGTCAATGTGAGCGACCGTGTGGTGGCCCCCGGGTTCATAGACCTGCATGTCCACCTGCGGGACCCAGGCCTGACGGAAAAGGAAGACATTCGTACCGGGACAATGAGTGCCGCGCGGGGCGGCGTCACCACAGTGGTCGCGATGCCCAATACGCGGCCGGTGTGTGATGCTCCGGAACTGGTCGACTATGTCGCCCGGCATCCCGGCGCCTGCGTCAACGTACTGCCGGCAGCAGCCGTGACGAAGCAGAGCAAAGGCGTGGAATTAACCGACTTTGCTGCTCTGAGAGACGCAGGGGCGGTTTTCCTGACCGACGATGGGGAAACGGTCATGGATTCACGTGTTATGCGGGAGGCAATGATCAAGGCGCGGGAACTGGACCTCCCCGTGGTGACGCACTGCGAAGACAAGAACCTCAGCCGGGGCGCGGTCATGCACGACGGTGAGACGGCTCGCCGTTTGGGTTACAGGGGCATGCCTTCCTCCGCCGAATCCGTGATGGTCGCGCGAGACATCATGCTGGCTGCTGAAACCGGTTGTCACCTGCATATCACCCACGTCAGCGTGAAGGAGTCGGTCGAGCTCGTCCGCCTGGCCAAGAGGCACGGGATCCACGTGACCGCCGATGTCACTCCGCACAACTTCTCCCTCACCGACGAAAGGGTCGCGGTCGCGGGCAGCAACGCGAAAATGTATCCCCCTTTGCGGACGCGGGCCGACGTTGACGCGATCTGCGAGGGCCTGGCCGACGGGACGATCGACGCGATCGCCACGGACCACGCCCCGCACACCCCGGTGGAAAAGGCCCAGGGTATGGAGGCTGCCCCGAAAGGCGTTGTGGGATTGGAAACCGCCCTCGCAGTTGCGGTGACGTACCTGGTCCTGAAGAAAACGCTTACAATTCCAGAGATGATAGCCAAGTTTACCCTGGCCCCGGCAGATATCCTGAGAACCGGAACGGGCGCTCTACAGCCCGGCAAGCCCGCCGATGTAACGGTGTTCAACGCTGGCAAAGAGTGGGTGGTCCAGCCGGCCGAGTTCCTCTCAAAAGGCCGAAACACTCCGTTTGAGGGGTTTACTCTAACCGGCAGGCCGCAAATGACGATAGTCCGCGGGAGCGTCAGGATGCATGGAGGACAGGTGTTCTGCCCGGCCGGGCAGTAGGACAGAGCATGACAAGGAGGGAGTCATCGATGGTGAAGTCGGTTAAGGCCAGGGTTGTCGCGTTGGTGGTGGCAGGTGTACTCGTGGTGTCGCTACTCGCTGGTTGTAGCGGGTCGCAGCCGGCCGCCCCCGCGCCGGGAGGGCAGCCAAAGGCGGAGCAGCCGAAGCAGGAAGTCTTCAAGGTGAAGTTCGGTCACAACCAGGATACCAACAGCCCGCAACACCGTTGCGCAGAGGCCTTCAAACAAAAAGTGGAGGAACTGAGCAAAGGCAGAGTCCAGGTCACCGTATACCCGAACATGCAGCTTGGCCAGTTGCGTCAGCAGGCGGAGCAGGTTCAGGCCGGGACCCAGGAAATGAGCATGCAACCCGTCTCGGTGTGGGGCAACTTCGCCCAGGCCCTTGAGGGCTTCGACATCCCGTTCCTCTTCGCAAACAACGATGCAATGTTCGAGGTCGTCACCGGCCCGGTGGGGCAGGAGGTATTCAAGGCCCTGGAGGCGAAGGGGCTGGTGCAGATCGGCGTCGAGACCGGCGGCCTGAAGGTCATGACCGGCAAGGCTCCATACCGCGGCCCCAAAGATCTGAAGGGCAAAAAGTTCAGGGTCATGCCGGCGCCAATCCTCATCGAGACGTACAAGGCGTTCGGTGCGAACCCCACCCCCGTCGAATACGGCGAGCTGTACAACGCGTTGCAGCAGGGAGTCGTGGACGGCCAGGAGAACCCCCTGCAGACACTTAGCATGTTGAAGCTCTGGGAGGTTCAGAAGGCGGTCACCATCACAAACAACGGCCCGATGCTTTACGTCACGGTCGGCAACAAGAAGTGGTTCGATTCCCTTCCGAAGGATCTGCAGCAGAACATCCGCGATGCAATGGCCTACGCCGACAAGATCGAGTGGGAGGACCTGAAGAAGAACGAGGAGGGGTACTTGAAGCAGCTCAAGGAAAAGGGTATGGAAGTCTACTCCCCCACTCCCGAAGAGATGCAGGCATTCCGTGAAGCCAGCAAGCCCGTCGTCGAGTTCATCGCCGGGCGTATCGGCAAGGACCTGGTCGACAAGCTGATGAAGACCGCGGAAGCCGCCAACATAAAGTACTCGAAGTAACCCTCGACGCGGCTCGAGGATCACCGGGGGCCACCCGACGTGTCAGGCGGGCCGGCCCCCGGTGCGGCGAGATGTCAAACGGGCGGTGATGATGGTGCAAAAGATAGACAGGGCTGTTGCACAGGTCGAAGAGGTATTCGTGGCCATGGGCCTCCTGGGTTCGACCATGTTGATGTTCCTGAATGTGGTCCTGCGCTATGTGTTCAAGTCCGGCCTGCCATGGTCGGAGGAGCTCATACGGTTCACGATCATCTGGATCACCTTCGTCGGGATCGGATTATGCGTGCGTAAGGGTTCTCATGTGGCCATCGACTTCTTTGCTTACTACATGAGTAAGAAGCAGCAGAGGTACCTTACGGTGATCGTTGATTCGATATGCATCCTGTACTGCGCGCTGATGGCGTATTACAGCATCCAGCTGATCGGCAAGCAGTTTGACGTGGGGCAGAAGGCCCCGGCTTTGCAGGTCCCGTTCTACATCATCTACCTGTGCCTGCCAATCGGCTTCACTCTGGGGATAGTGCGTTTCGCACAGGACCTTGTAAGTAAGCTGGCAGAAAGGTGAGAGGCCAATGATTACCGTTCTACTGGCGATCCTGTTCACCCTGCTCGTCGGCAGAGTACCGATATTCATCTGCCTGGCCTTTGCACCACTGGCAGTGCTGATACTCTTCAGCGACATCTCGCCCATCGTCGCGGCCCAGTGCGTGTTTGGCGGCATAGATAAATTCGCCCTCATGGCGATGCCCTTTTTCATCTTCGCGGCGGACCTGATGCGCCATGGAGGCATAGCCAAGCGACTGGTCAATTTCACGAATGCTTTGGCAGGTTTCATGCGTGGCGGGCTTGCTCTCACGACCCAGCTTGGCTGCATGTTCTTCGGCGCGCTCTCCGGGTCCAGCCCCGCTACGGTTGCCGCAATAGGGGGCATGATGTACCCGGAGCTTGTTGAGAAGGGGTACAACAAGGGTTTCGCAATCGGCCTGATTACTGTCAGCGGCGCGGTTGCCATCCTCATCCCCCCCAGCATCACCATGATCGTCTATGGTTCGGTCACAGGCGTCTCAGTTGGCGCACTGTTCATAGGCGGGTTCGGCGCAGGGGTGCTGTTTGGAGGGGCCGTGCTGCTGTACTCGTACTACCATGCGGTAAAGACCAGGAGACTACCGGATTCGGAGTTCAGCCTCGGGGAGATCCTGCGCACCGGCAAGGAGGCGTTGTGGTCTCTGGGTGTCCCCATTATCATCCTCGGGGGGATCTACACGGGCGTGTTCACCCCTACGGAGGCCGCAGGGGTCTCCGCAGTGTACGCCATTCTGGTCGGCATGTTCGTTTATAAGGAATTGACATTGAAGAAGCTGTACGAAGTTACTTTACAATCCGCCACGACCTGCGCTTCAGTCATGGTCCTGGTGGCCGGAGCCACGGTTTTCGGCTGGGTGCTGACCGTTTACGAGGTTCCCCAGCAGCTTGCGGGCGTGTTGCTTGGACCCGGGACATCGAAGGCGCTTTTCTGGATCGCGGTCAATATCCTGTTCCTCATTGCGGGGATGTTCATGGATGGCTCCGCCGCGGTCACGATCCTGGCGCCTCTGGTGTACCCCCTCGCAATGAAGTTGGGCATCAATCCTGTCCATCTCGGCATCGTGTTGACCGCCAACCTGGCCGTAGGAATGTACACACCGCCCTTTGGTCTGAACCTGTTCGTGGCGACCGGTGTCACCAAAGAGCCGATGACGAAGATAGTCCCCACGCTGGGGGCTTTCCTGGCCGTCACGCTGGTGGCCCTGATGGTCATAACCTACTGGCCGGCGGCATCACTTTACCTGCCAGGTCTGGTCTACCCTGATATCCTGCACTAGCCCCCGCTTCCGGCCCGCAGGGGCCAAGGGCGAGACCCTTGAAGATACCATCAGGATGGTCGATTCCTATTCGGACATCATCGTCATGCACCACCCGCAGAAGGGCTCGGCCCAGATAGCGGCGGATGTCGCCAGAGTGCCCGTCATCAACGGCGGGGACGGCACAGGGCAGCACCCGACGCAGGCTCTGCTCGACGTCTATACCATCAGGAAGGAACGCGGCTACCTCGGGGGCCAGACGATCACGATCCTTGGCGACCTGAAGTACGGCAGGCCGGCTCACTCCCTGGCCTACCTCATGGCCATGTATGAGGATGCCGAGGCGGCCCTGCCGGCCAGCGACGTTGTTTACATCATGAGGATCATGAGGGAACGTTTCGAGGACCCGGGGGAGTACGAGACCCTGAAGGGCTCGTACGTCCTGGATCGGAAGCTCCTGCAGAAGGCCAAACCCGGCATAACGATCCTCCATTCGCTACCTCGCGTGGACGAGATGCCCACTGAGGTCGACGACTACGAAGGGGCCGCCTACTTCAGGCAGGCCGAGAACGGCGTATACATCCGCATGGCGCTGTTGTCGCTGGTGAGCGGCTGCGTTTGAGGCGATGACGTGCGCGACCCGCGGCGCCGGCGAGCAGTATCTCGATAATATGTAACGTCGGACCACTGATTGACGGTCCTTCGCGGGGAATGATATAATCAATTCTCGCTGGTATCCGATAACGTGATCGGGTGACTGCAGACGCTGGGGGATCGGCTAGTGGTAGGCCTACAGACTCTGGATCTGTCTGCGGAGGTTCGAATCCTCCTCCCCCAGCCAGTTCTTTGAAGCGCATCTTATACGGGTGGCAACGGACCTGGTGGAATGGCTGTACTACCGCTGTTTGGTAACGGCGGATAGGGGTTTACAGGCGCCGGACCACGTTGTATAATAGGCGTTGCCGCGATTTGCGCGGCGTGTTTGTGGAGAGCGGCAAAGCATGGCCCCATCGTCTAGAGGCCTAGGACACCGCCCTCTCACGGCGGCGACAGGGGTTCGAATCCCCTTGGGGCTACCAAATAATGACCCCAAAACGACAGTGCGAGAGGCACTGCGTTTTTTTGGGCGCCTTAGGCCCGAAAATGAGTGTAATACTCTGGGCGGAACCGACATAATATGTATGTTGAGAAGCGCTTGACACAATGTTGACGCGGTGCTAACATATCGACTTGTGACTGCTGTCTGGCCTGGTAGAGGCTGGAATGGCGGCTGGATAAACCGAGCAAGTTTTGGTCTTTGAAAACTGAACAGTGTGCGAAGGAGCCTAAGCGGCCCGAGTGGGGTGAGCGGAGCTGGAGGCAGGCGGTGAGCCTGCGGAAGGCCGAGCGGCACTATGAGGGTAAGTAAAGGTAAT